>DASRTX010000072.1:0-12591 GCA_035655715.1 Myxococcales bacterium
TGCCGGCGAGATAGTCCTTGCTCAGGTTCGGCCGGTCCACGGGGACGGTGCCTTCGCCCGCGACCAGGGCGATGGGGTTGCGGTAGCCGAGGCGCCGCAGCTCCTCGGCGCAGGCATTGCCGGCGGCGCCGGCGCCGACGATGACCACGCGCTCGGGTCCCGCCGCCGTCGCTGGCTGCGGCGCCGTCAGGCGCCCGCCCACGCGCACGCGACCTCCTTGCTGCTCGACGCGATAGCAGGCCACCGGGTCACGCCCCGGCCGCGACGGCGCTCCGGTGCGCAGGTCGAAGCGCGCGTGGTGCCAGGGGCAGCGGATGGTGTTGCCCTCGACGATGCCTTCCGCGAGCGGACCGCCGTAGTGCGAGCAGGCCGCGCCCACCGCGCACAGCTCGCCTCCGCTGCGCACCAGCACCACCGCCTCGCCCCCCGCGTGCCCGAGGAGCGGCTCACCCTCTTTCAGCTGCGCCGCCTCGACTCCGGCCGCCAGATCCGGTCCCTTCAGCTCCTGTGGTCCGCTCATCGGTTCACCCCGGGGAGGAGGCAGCTTAGCGCCAACCGTTGGCGGCCGCCGTCGCATCGCGCGGCGTCTGTCCACCGGCGCCAGGGCACCGAGAACGAAGGCGGCCCGAGGTTCCCGGTCCGGCGCCCAGGCGCCCGCTCGCCCGCGACTCCGGACCAGAATCGCACCGTCGATGCGAATGGGGTGGAAGATCGCCGGGCGAAGCAGCAGGATGTGAGCGGAGCCGTGCCCGTCGGGAGGCCCCCATGGCCAAAGATTCCGAGCAGAACAAGCGCAGCGCGATGGCGTTCTACGACCTGATGTTCAACGAAGCCAGGCCACGCGAAGCGGTCGAGAAATACGTCGGCGACCAGTATCGGCAGCACAACCCCGGCGTCGGCGACGGCAAGGCGGCCTTCATCGAGTATTTCGAGCGGATGGCGCGCGAATACCCGGGCAAGCGCGTCGAGTTCAAGCGCGCCATCGCGGAGGGCGACTACGTGGTGCTGCACTGCCGGCAACAGTGGCCGCGCGATGGCGACTGGGCCGGCATCGACATCTTCCGCTTCGACGAGCGCGGCAAGATCGTCGAGCACTGGGACGTGCTCCAGCGCGTGCCCGAAAAGTCGGCCAACCCCAACACGATGTTCTGAGGAGGTGCCGGATGGCGGATCTGTGCGGTCATCTGCAGAAGCTCGATCCCACGCGGCGCGAGCCCGTGAAGCCGAGCGGCCACGGGTGCAAGGAGTGTCTCGCGTCGGGGGACGAGTGGGTGCAGCTGCGGCTCTGCATGTCCTGCGGGCACGTGGGCTGCTGCGACTCGTCCCCCAACAAGCACGCCACCAAGCACTTCCACGCGACGCGCCACCCCGTCATCCGCGCCTTCGAGCCGGGAGAGGAATGGGCCTACTGCTACGTCGACGAGAGCACCATCGACCAGGTGCCCGCCCTGCCGGGCGAGTCGGCGCAGCGCCATTACTCCGCGCCGCACGCGACGCATCCGTGACGCCGCGGCTGGGACGCGACGGTCCCGAGCTCACTCGCTTCGGCCTCGGCATGGCGGCGCTGGGCCGCCCTGCGTACATCACCATCGGCCACCAGGGCGATCTCCCGGAAGGGCACTCGGTGGAAGCGGTGGAGGCGCACGCGCACCGCGTTCTCGATCGCGCCTGGGCAAGCGGCATCCGCTACTTCGACGCCGCGCGATCGTACGGCCACGCCGAACGGTTCTTGCGCGCCTTCTTCGAGAGCCGGAAAATCAAGCCCAAGGACGTGGTGGTGGGATCGAAGTGGGGATACCGCTACACGGGCGACTGGGCGGTAGACGGGCGGGTGCAGGAGGTGAAGGACCACGGTGTCGCCATGCTGCGCGCCCAGGCGGCGGAATCGACTTCGATCCTGGGACCGTACCTGCGCCTGTACCAGATTCATTCGGCCGCGCCGGAAACCCGGGTGCTGGAGAACGAGCCGGTGATCTCCGACCTGCTGCGGCTGCGCGAGCACGGCGTCCAGCTCGGGCTCACCACCACCGGTCCCAGCCAGCTGGAGACGGTGCGCCGGGCGATCGACCTGCGCTTCGACGGCCGGCCCCTCTTCACGGCCGTCCAGGCGACGTGGAACATCATGGAGCGCAGCGCCGAGGCGGGGCTCCGCGAAGCGCACGACGCGGGGTTCACCGTGCTCGTGAAGGAAGCGCTGGCCAACGGCCGCCTGACCTCGCGCGGGGACGCGGGGCAGGCCGGGCCCCTGCGCGCCGTGTCGACCCGGATGGGACTGTCCCCTGACGTGGTGGCGCTGGCCTTCGTGGCCATGCAGTCCTGGGCCGACGTGATCCTGATAGGCGCCGCCACCGAGGAGCAGCTCGACTCGAATCTGCGCGCCGGCGAGGTGGCGGTTTCGCCCGAGGATCTGCGCGCGCTGGAGGCGATGCGCGTGCCGCCGGAGCTGTACTGGTCGCGGCGCGCGGCGCTGCCCTGGAATTGATCCGGGCTTCAGCCTTCCAGCATCGCGCCGCAGGCGCGCTCTGCCGCCGCGAAGAGGATCTCGTCGCGGCCGCGCGGACCCACGAGCTGCAATCCCAGGGGGAGACCCGCGGGGCCCCGCAGCACAGGAAGCGAGACGCAAGGGGTGTGCAGCAGCGTCCAGATCCGGCAGAAGAGTGGATCGCCCGTCGCCGAGACCCCCAACGGCGCCTCGCCGCCGGCAGCCGTCGTCAAGAGCGCCGAGACGCCGACGAAGATGGCGTCGAGCTCGGCGCGGCAGCGCTCCGCCCGCTCGCGCGCCGCCTGCAGGCGCTCCGCGGGGACGGCCCTGCCGGTCTGCAAGAACTCGCGCAGCCGGGGGCTCAGCTCCGAGGAGCGCTGCTCGAGCTCGAAGCGCAGCGAGGCCGCGGCTTCCGCGCCCATGATGGCGATCTGTGCGTCCACGAGGCCAGCAAACGACGCGCCGAGCTGCACCTCGCGCACCTCCAGGCCGGCGCGCTGCAGGCGAGCAGCGGCGGCCTCCACGGCGGAACGCGTCGACGGCTCTGCCCGGTCCCACGTCTCGGTCTTGCAGAGCCCGAAGACCGGCCGCGACTCCGGCGGTCGAGGGCGCAGCGGCGCTCCCAACGCGGAGAGCGCGACAGGCACATCCTCCAATTCGCGCACGAAGAAGCCAAGCGTGTCGAGCGACGGCGCCATCGGCCGGACGCCGGCCATGGGCAATGCCCCGAACGTGGATTTCCATCCGATCACGCCGCAGAAGGAGGCGGGGCGGACGACCGAGCCCGCCGTCTGCGTGCCGAGCGCGAGCGGAACCATCCCGTCGGCCACCGCCGCCGCGGAGCCGCTCGACGATCCGCCCGGCGTCCGCGACGGATCGCGGGGGTTGCGCGTCTTGCCCGGCGAGTACACGGCGAACTCGGTGGTCACGGTCTTGCCCAGCACGACCGCGCCGGCCCACCGCAAGGCGCGCACGCATTCGGCGTCGGCAGCAGGCCGATGCCCTCGGTAGATCGGCGACCCGTACGCCGTGGGAAGGTCCGAGGTGTCGATCAGGTCCTTGATTCCCACCGGCAGCCCGCAGAGGGGTGGGCGCTCGCGCAGGCCGTCGATCTGGCGCGCCTCCCGCAACGCTCCGTCGGCGTCGAGCACTTCCCAGGCCTGCACGGCGGGCTCGCGCTCCGCGATGCGCGAAAGGCACTGCTCGACCAGGCCCTCCGCCGTGAGCTCGCGGCGCGAGAGCAGGTCGACCGCGCGGGCCGCGCCGATCATGCGCCGCACCTTTCGCGCGCGATCTCCACGTAGGCGGCCGCCGCCTGCTCGATGCGCTCCACTCGGCAGTGCTCGTCGGTCTGGTGGCAGAGCGCCATCTCGCCCGGGCCCAACACCACGGTGGGAATGCCGCCGAAGGCCGGCGTGAGGACGCTGGCATCGGTGAAGTAGGTGGCGGTGCCGGTGACCGCCGGCTCTCCGGTGATGCGCGCGACGATCTCCGTGATCGACCTCACGAAGGGATCGTCCTCGCGCGTCCGCACGCCGGGCAGATCGACGATGGAGCTGAGCTCGACCTCGTCTCCCAGCAGCTCTTGCAGCCGTGCACGCAGCGCGGCGTGCCCCTGGGCGGGGATGGTGCGCATGTCGATGCCGATCACCGCCTCGTCGGGGACCGAGTTGACGTTCATGCCGCCCTGGATCAACCCGATGTTGAGGGTCGGCTCGCCGAGGAGGGGATCGGGTTTGACGTCGAAGCGGAAGGCATCCAGCGCAAGCACCGCGCGCGCCGCCTTGACCACCGCGTTCACGCCCATGGAAGGCATGGAGCCGTGCGCGGTCACGCCGCGCGTCCGCGCCCGGAGCCAGAGCGCGCCCTTGTGGCCGATCACCGGCACGTTCCCGGTCGGCTCGCCCACGACCATCGCGGACGCCTTCCCCAGCGCGCCTTCGCTGCGCGCAAGGTGCAAGGCGCCTTCGCACCCCGTCTCCTCTCCCGCCACCAACAGGAGCGTCAGCCCCGCCTTGCGCAGCGGCGTCCTGCCCAGCTCGAGCGCAGCGCACACCATCGCGGCCACGCCGCTCTTCATGTCGCTCGATCCGCGGCCATAGAGCTTGCCGGCGTCGATCTCGCCGCCGAAGGGCTGGTGCTTCCAGGGCGCCGCGCCCAACGGCACGGTATCGATGTGTCCCGCAAAGCAGAATGGCGTCCCTCCGCCGTCGCGGCGGGCCACCACGCTGGCCCGCCCGGGCGCGAACTCGTGCAGCCGCACGGCGAATCCGGCGTCTTCCAGCAGGCGGCCCAGCCGCTCGGCGCAAGGTCGCTCCGGGCTGACGGGATTCACCGTATCGATGCGGACCAGCTCCCGCGTCAGCTCGACGGCGTTCATCAACTCTCCTCCAATGCTACGGGCTCCGCCCTCCGCCCGTCGCCGGGGGGACCCCGGCTCCTCCTGCCCCGAAATAGGCGGCGCGCACCTGGTCGTCCTGGATCAGATCGGCCGCAGCGCCTTGCGCCACCACCCTGCCCTTGGAGAGTACGTACCCTCGCTGCGCGATGGCCAGTGTCTGGTGGACGTTTTGCTCCACCAGGAACACCGTCACGCCCTCCTGGTTGATGCGCCGGATGGTGGCGAAGTTCTCCTGCACCAGCAGGGGAGAGAGGCCCAGCGACGGCTCGTCGATGAGCAGCAGGGTCGGAGCGCCCATCAGCCCGCGGCCGATGGAAAGCATGGCCTGCTCGCCACCGGAAAGTGTCCCCGCCAGCTGCTCCCGCCGCTCGGCGAGCCGCGGGAAGGCGGCGAACACCCGGTCGAGCCGCTGCCCCACGGCCTGCGCATCGCGCGTCAGATAAGCGCCCAGGCGCAGGTTCTCCGCCACGCTGAGCCGGGGGAAGACCTTGCGCCCTTCGGGAATGCAGGCGATGCCCTCCGCCACGATGCGGTGGGTGGGCATGCGGGTCACGTCGCGTCCGCCGAAGAAGACCCTTCCACGCCGCGGCGGCGTGAGACCGAGGATCGATCGGATCAGCGTCGTCTTGCCGGAACCGTTCGAGCCCAACAGGCAGGTAATGCTGCCCTTCACGACCGTGAGCGAGACGTCCTCCAGCACGTCCGCGCGCTCGTAGGCGGTGAAGAGATTCTCGACCCGCAGCGCCTCCGTCACGACAGCCCCAGGTAGGCCTGCCGCACCGAGGCGTCCTGCGACACCTCGGCGTACGTGCCCTCGGCGATCTTGCGCCCGTAGTTGAGCACCACGCAGCGCCGCGTGATGCGCTCGATCACGCCCATCTCGTGCTCGATGAGGATGATGGTGAGCCCAAGCTGTTGCTGCACCTGGAGGATGTCGTCCATCAGCCGCGCCGTCTCGTCGTGGGTCATGCCCGCCGACGGCTCGTCCAATAACAGGAGTCTGGGCCGGCTGATCAACGCGCGGCACACCTCCACGCGGCGGCGGTCGATCATCGCGATCCGGCCGGCCGGCTCGAGCAGGCGATCGGCGAGCGCCGCGTCGAAGATGCGCAAGAGCTCGCGCGCCTGGACAAAGCTCTCCTCGACCTTGCGGCGCAGCGCGCCGCGGCGCACCAGGTTGAACCAGAGCCCGTGCGGCAGGTGCCGGTGGTTGCCGACCATGAGGTTGTCGAAGATGGAGAGCGGGAGGCAGAGGCGCGACCGCTGGAAGGTCCGCGCGATGCCCTGGCGATACACGCCTTGCGGCGTCAGCCCGGAGATGGGCGCCCCTGCGAAGGTGATCTTTCCGGCGCTGGGCGGGAAGATGCCGGTGAGCACGTTGAAGAAGGTGGTCTTCCCCGACCCGTTGGGACCGATCAGGCCCATCACCGATCCCTCTTCGACCTCCAGGTCCAACGCCTCCAGTGCCAGAAGGCCGCCGAAGCGGCGCGTCAGCCCGCGGCAGGACAGCAGCGGCGCCATCATCGAACCTGCCCCAGCCGCCGCATGGGCCGGGGGAGAAGCCCCGCGGGCCGGAAGAGGAGGATGAGGATCACCATCGCTGCGAAGAGCAGGAACCTGTACTCCTGGATGACCTGGAGCTTCTCCGGCAAGAGGACGACGATGGCGGTGGCGAGGGAGAGCCCCCAGGGATTGCCGATGCCCCCGAGCAGCAGGATGGAGACGAAGATCAGCGACTCCGCGAAGTTGTAGTTGTTGGGCGCGATGAAGCCGATCATGAAAGCGGAGAGCGCGCCGGCCACGCCGGTGACGAAGTTGCCCAGCGTAAAAGCGGCGATCTTCCACCACGCGACGTCGAGGCCGAAGCTTGCGGCCGCCGTCTCGTCCAGCCGCACGGCGTCGAGCGCGATGCCGGCGAACGACCGCTCCAGCCGCTGCACCACCGCGAAGGCGAGGACCAGCACGAGGAGCGCGAGCGCCACGTACCGGAGATAGAACGAACCCTCGAAGGCGCCCAGCCCGACCGGCTCGTTGAAGCGCAGGGGGCCTACGCGAAGCTCCGGCAGCTTGAGGCCCTGCGGCCCGCCCAGCGTGTCGTTCACTTCCAGGAAGGTGCGCAAGAGCAGCGCGAAGGCAATGGTGACCAGCGCCGCGTAGTGGCCGCGCGTGCGCAGCACCGGCAAGAGCAGCAGCGTCCCAATCAGTCCCGCAGCGGCGCCGCCGGCCACGAGAACGAGCAGGTGCGGCATGCCCGTCGAGCGCGAGAGCACCGCGGCCGTGTAGCCGCCCACGCCGAAAAAGCTGGCGCCGGCGAAGTTCACCACGCCCGCGTACCCGAACTGCACGTTGAGGCCCAGGCAAGCGACGATGACGATGAGGATGCGGGCGATCAAGAGCAGCGAGAAGTCGTCCTCGCGCAGCAGCGCCGCCAGCACCAGCAAGGCCGCGAAGGCCAGGCCGTGTGCCAGGCGCTCCGAGCCGCCGCCCATGCGCAGCCGTGGGGCCAGCACTCCGGCCACCACCCCGACCCCGAGCAGCAGGGCAACCGCGGCCTGCGACTCCGCGCGGAGCAGGAACCAGGCGAACGCGGTCAGCAGCGCCACCGCCACCGCCGCCTTCATACGCGCTCGCTCACGCGCTCTCCGATGAGGCCGGTGGGGCGGATGGCCATCAGCACGATCACGACTCCGAACGCGAAGACGTCCTTGTAGGCGCTGGCGAAGGGCAACGCGACCGCGCCCACCGTCTGCAGGGCCGCGAAGAGGAAGCCGCCGACGATGGCCCCGTAGAGGTTGCCGAGTCCTCCGAGGATGGCCGCGGCGAAGCCGATCACGCCCAGGAGCAGCCCCATGCCGAAGAAAACCTCGTTGTAATAGAGCCCGTCCATGACGCCGGCGAACGCCGCCAGCACCGAGCCCAGCGCGAAGGTCACCAGCACCACGCGCCGGAAGTCGATGCCCATGGTGCGCGCGGTCTCCTCGTCCTGCGCCACCGCGCGGATGGCAAGGCCCAGCCGGGTGCGGGTGATGAAGAGGTGGGTGCCCGCGATCATCAGCGTCCCGGCTGCCAGCAGGATCACGTTGTCGAGCCGCAGGTGGAAGGCGCCGAAGTTCCAGCCGGACGACGGCAGCAGCGCGGGAAAGCGCTGCGGCTGCGATCCTCCCGGGTAGAAGAGGCGGATCGCCTCCCGCAGCACGGTCCCGGCCATCAGCGTGACCAAGAGCACGTTGAGCTGCGGGGCGCCCTTGATCGGAAGCACGATGAAGCGCCCCACCAGCGCGCCCAACAGGGCGGTCGCGAGCGCCGCGGCGAGCAGTACGGCGACGAGCAGCAGCGCGGGCGAGGTCACGCCCGCGGCGGAGAGGCCGGCCCAGGCCAACAGGCCCGCGAAGGCGCCGGCCGCCACCACGTCGCCGTGGGCGAACTGGATCACGTCCAGCACGCCGAAGAAGAGCGTGAACCCCACCGCGACCAGCGCGTACATCATCCCCAGCATCGCGCCGTTCATCACGTACTGCGCGACCAGGCTGGCGGACATGGTCACTTGCCGGCGAGCTTGCGCTTTCCGGCGGCGTACTCGCTGTCCTCCCACAGCACCCACTTGCCGTCCTGCACCACGTACTTGCTGATGGCGGGCACCGTGTTCTGGCCGTGCTCGTCGAAGCTGATCTGTCCGACGATGGATTCCACGCCCTTGACGTGCGCCGGCGCGAGCTGTGCGACGATCTTCTTGCGGTCGGGGCCCGTCTTCTCGATGGCGTCCATCAAGAGCACCGCCGCGGCGTAGGCGAAGGGCCCATACGCCTCGGGCGGGTTGGCATAGGCCTGCTTCTGGTAGTCGGCGAGGAACTGCTTGCCGCCGGGCAGCTTCTCCGCCGGCGCGCCCTCGCGGAAGGCCAGCACTCCTTCGGCCAGCGGGCCCAGCGCCTTGATGAAATCGTCGTTGACGATGCCGGAGGTGCCGTCGAACTGGGCCTTGAGGCCGAGCTTGTCCATCTGCGCGCGGACTCGCACGCCGATGGGGGTGAGCCCGCCGAAGTAGAGCACCTCGGGGTTGAGCGCCTTGATCTGTGTCAGCTCGGCGGTGAAGTCCTGCTGGTCGGCGGTCACGCCGAAGTCGCCCACGATCTGCCCGCCGTCCTGCTTGACGAACTGGGTGAAGTACTTGTCGTGGCCCTTCCCGTAATCGGTGGTGTCGTGGATGACGGCGAACTTCTTGTAGCCCTGGCCGGTGACCAACCTCGCGTTGGCCTCGTTCTGGTTGATCATCGTGCCGTTGACGCGGTGGATCTCCTTGAAGTCGTTCGCGTAGGTGATGTCGGGCAGCACCGCGCCCCAGACGATCACCGGCACCCCGAAGCGGTGCCAGGTGTCCACCGTCGCCATCGCCACCACCGAGCAATAGTGCGTCACCCCCGCCACGATGGTGCGGTCCGAGCCTGCCCGGGTGGCCATCTGCACGCCGGCGTCCGGCTTGCATTCATCGTCCAGCACCACCAGCTCGTAGTGGTACTTGGCCTTCGCATCCGCGTTGCGCAGGCGAACCGCCAGGTCCGCCGAGTTGCGGCCCCCGAGGCCGATGGCGGAGTTGCCGCCCGTGAGCGGTCCGACGAAGGCGATCCGCACGGTCTCCTTGGCCGATGCGGCGAAGGACAGCGCGACCGTCAGGGCTGCGGCGGCAAGTCTCATGACGTCCCTCCTCGGCAGGCAGGGGCGAGACCGTAGCAGAAATGTCCCGCCTCAGCCTGCGCTCGGCTCGCCCGAGAGACGGCGCTGGATGCGGCGGCGCACCACATCGACGTGCTCGCGGAAGAAGTAGAGGTTGTCCGCATAGGCCAGCGGGGTGCGGATGCCGTTGACCGCTCGCTCCGTCTCGTCCAGGCGGCGGAGCATCTCGGTGAGATTCTCCCGCCCGCCGTCCTGCTCGAGCTGCAGCTCGATCTCCTTGAGCCGCGCGTACCAGCGGAAGACGCGCGAGCGGATGCGCCAGCGATACGCCGCCGGCAGGATGCGGCTGAGCGGAACCACGATGGCGATGAGGGGCAGGAGCATCACCCAGAGCCGATCGACCAGGTTGGCTGCCCAGAACGGCAGGTAACGTTGCAGGAAAGGAACTCCCGCCTGGTAGTAGCGCCGGGCTTCCGCGCTGGTGGGAAAGCCCGTCTCGAGCGGTGCGGGGAACTCGCCCGACTTGTCGAGCAGGCCGGCGGAGGCGTGCACTTCGGTGGCCGCGCGCAACAACAGATATGCCAGCGCCGGGTGCAGGCGCTCCTGGGCGAGCAGGTTGGCGGTGGGCGAGAGGAGCACTTCGTCGCTATCGGGAATGTCGGCGGCGAGATCGAAGACGCCGCGGGGCAGCGTCAGCTTGGCGAGCGACGGGAAGATGCGGACGTAGGCCTCGGCGCGTGTGAAGCTGAACAGGCGGATGCCGGGCGTCGCGGCCAGCCTCCTGATCGACGGCGACTCTGCCGGCGCGACGAGAAAAACGACGTCGATGTTCCCCTTCTTCAGCTGCTCGGCCGCCGCCTCGCGCTCGATGGGCAGGAGCTGCGTGGGCGGCTTGTCCACGCCGGACGCCGCCAGGATCTTGATGGCCAGAGCGCGGGTGCCGCTCTCCGGACCGCCCACCGCGATGCGGCGCCCCTTCAGATCGCGGAGATCGTCGGTCGGCTCGCCGCGGTAGAAGATCCAGAGCGGCACGTAGGCCACGCTGCCCAGCGAGACCACGCCCGGCGCCTGCTCTGCAGCGGAGACACCGCTCTGGACGATGGCCACGTCCACGCCGGAATGGCTGTCGGAGAGCAGCTTGATGCTGGCGGGAGAGCCGCTCGTCTGGCGGATGTCCAGGACGATGCCGTTGCGCTTGAGGATCTCCTGGTACTTCCGCGCGTAGAAGCGCGAGCCGCCCTCGTCCTCGGCGATGGCGATGGTCAAGTGCTTGGGAGGCGCCGGCTTGACGAAGAGCATGGTGACCGCGAAGGCGGCGGCGATCACCACCAGCGTGGGGGTGAGGGTGAGCCACAGGTCGTTGCGGAAGATCCGGCGCATCCTCCGCTCGGTCTGGGAAGTCATGGGCGGCGCAGTATAGGCTCTCTCACCTGAGCAGGATCCGGCGCACCATCGGCACCGGGAGCGCGCCCTGCGAGACGAAGGCGTCGTGGAACTGCTTGAGCGTGGCGTGCTTCTTCTCCATGTACTCGCTCGCCAGCTCCTGGATCTGCAGCTTGCCCAGCGTGTAGTAGAGGTACGTCGGGTTGTACGCCCCGCGCCGCGCCTCCTCATAGGCGTTGGCCTGCTCCTGGAAGCACTGCTCGTGGAAGAGCTTCGCGCCCTGCTCCACCGTCCAGCCGGCGGTGTGCAGCTGCACGCCCACCACGTAGCGGCAGTCGCGCAGCAGCGCCTCGGAGAGCTGGGCCAGCCGCATCCTGGGATCGCCGTTGCCGAAGCCGTGGTCCACCGCCATCTCCTCGGAGTAGTGGGCCCAGCCTTCGCTGTTGGTGCTGGCGTGGGTCAGCTTGCGCGTCTTGGTGGGAAACCGCGGCGCGTAGAGGAACTCCAGATAGTGGCCCGGATACGCCTCGTGCACGTTGATCATCCCGACCACCCACGGGTTGTAGAGCCGCAGATGCTCTTCCCGGTGCTTGTCGTCCCAGTCCGCCTCCACCGGCGTGACGTAATAGAAGGCTTCGGCGGCCTTGGTCTCGAAGGGCCCCGGCGTGTCCATCGAGGCGAAGGTTCCGGCCCGGGCGTAGGGCGGAGTGGGCTCCACCTGCACGCGCACCTGGGAAGGAACGGTGACCAGGTCCTTGTCGACGATGAACTGCCGCGCCGCCTCCACCGATCGCGCGACGGAAGGGATGAGATCGTCGGCGGCCGGGTGCGTGTCCGAGAGCTGCGCCATCACCTGCGCGGGAGTCTTGCTGGCGTCGATCTTTTGCGCCGTCTCCACGAAGGCGGCGTGGTCCTTGGCCAATTGCGCCTCGCCCTTGGCCAGCAACTCCGGCAAGGGTAGCTCCACCATGTCGTCGTACTTCAGCTTGGCGAGGAAGTGGGCGGCGCCGATGGCGTACCGACCATGAGATCGCGGCGAGAGGTCCGTCTGCAGCCAGTTGGTGAAGTCGCGGGCAGCGGCCGAGGCCTGGGCGTCGGCGGCCTCGAATTGCTGGAGCAGCCCTGCGTCTCCAGCCGCGGCCTGTTTCGCCCAGCTGGCCACCGCCTTCTCGAAGAAACCCACTGAACCGCGCGACATGCGGATGGCCAGATCGGTGAACTCCTTGGGCGGGTCCTTGAGGTTCTCCTTCGCAACCGCGTACACGCGCGGCACTTGCTGCAGCCGCGCGATCACCGATCGGAGCCGCTCCGGCGCCGGCGCGAAGTCGCGCTTCATCAGGCCGTCGATGGCGCCGCCGGGCAGGCGGACGTAGCCCATGGGATTGTTCTCCCAGCTGCGCAGCTCGGTGAGCTCGAGCAGCGCGCCGCGGATCTGGGCGTCGATCAGCTGCGCGTCGATGTCGTCGTCGAAGGAGAGCTGGCCGCGGCGGATGGCTTCGAGCTGGGTCTGCTGGTCCTTGAGGGCCGCGATGCGCGCGTCGACGCCGGCGCGGGAAAGGTCGTCGAGCTTGCCGTCGTAGTCGTGGATTCCCACGCGGGTGGCGCGCGTCGGGGAGCGGGCGAAGGAGGCGGCGAAGTACGCGTCGGCGAAGGCGGC
>DASRTX010000073.1:0-3812 GCA_035655715.1 Myxococcales bacterium
GAGGTGTCCTTGTCGAGGCGGTGGACGATGCCCGGCCGCAGCTCGCCCCCGACGCCGCGCAGATCCGAGACCTGGTGGAGCAGGCCGTGCACGATGGTCGTGCCCTCCCCTCCGGCCCCCGGATGCACGGCGAGCCCGGCGGGCTTGTCGATGACCAGCAGATCGGCGTCGTCGTAGAGCACGGGCAGGTCGAGCGCCACGGGGTCCAGCCGCGGCGCCGCCACTTGCGGGATGCAGACCCGGATCCGAGCCCCCGCCGCGGGGCGATGCGCACCGGGGGCGGGCTTCCCATCCACGTCCACCAGACCCTGCGCGATCAGCTGCTGCACGCGGGCGCGGGAGAGGTCGGGAAAGCGCGTGGCGATCAGCTTGTCGAGCCGCTCTCCTCCCGCTTTGACCTGGAAGGAGCGCTCCTCGGCGATGGGCCGGGCCGCCTGCTTCTGCTGCTCGCGGTCGCGCTGACCGCGGGAAGGGCGTCCCCGCGGGCTCACCAGATCTTCGACTTGATGTGCCCCTTGCGCGCGAGGATCACGTCGATGAGCGCCCGGTCGAAGAAGTTGGTGGTGCCGCGGAGGGTGGGGTTCACCCGGCTTTCGTAGTGCGCGCGCCCCTCCGCGATCTCCTCCTGCAGCACGGAGAAGAAGGTGTCGTTCTCGATGCCTTCCTTGATCTTCGCTTCGTTGTAGAGCGACAGGTCGGAGGCGATGGCGCGCGCGAGGCGGTTGGCGGCCTCGGGCGTATCGATCAATGCGGCCATGCCGGCAATCTACTCCAAAGCCGAATCAGCCGTCATTTTCCTGCAGCTCTGTATTCCAGTACGCCATGTCGGAGAGCGTGAGGAAGGGCAGCCACTGCTGGTAGAAGGCCCCGCTTCTGGGCGGCCCGCGGAAGAACGGCGTCCAGCGCGGGCGGACGGGAAGACGCAGGAGATGCATCCGGGCCTCCTCCGGCGTGCGCCCGCCCTTGCGCAGGTTGCAGGGCACGCAGGAGCAGACCACGTTCTCCCAGCTGGTCACGCCCCCGCGGCTGCGCGGGATGACGTGGTCCAGGTTCAACTCGGCGCGGGCCGGCCTGCGGCCGCAGTACTGGCAGGTGTTGCGGTCGCGCGCGTAGATGTTCAACCGGCTGAAGCGCACGCGGGCGCGCGGCAGGTGGTCGTAGGCCTGCAGCAGGATCACCCGCGGCACGCGGATGCGCTTGCGGGTGGTGCCGATCGACTCCTCGTGCACGGCCGCGGCCAGCTCGGCCCAGCTCTCGAAGTCGAACGTCTGGTACTGCTCGTCGACCGCCTTGGCGGCGCCGCGATAGAGAAGGATCAGCGCCCTGCGCACGGAAGTGACGTGCACGGGCTGGTAGAGGCGGTTCAGGACCAAGACGCTCGTCGAAAGCATCACACCTCCCTTTCGAGCGGGTCGTCTTCGTCCGGACCCGCAGGGAACCGCGCAGGCAGCTGGCCGCCCCCGGCGGCCCCTTCTAGTTTAGCGCCTTTCGGCCCGGCCGCACGCATGGCGGCCGCCAGGACGGCCCCTGCCAGCCCGGCGGCGTCGCTGACGCAGCGCACGTCGAGGACGACCCGCCCGTCGCGGAGCAGCCCCACCACTGCCGGATCTCCCGCGCGCAGCGCTGCCAGCAGCGGCTCGGGCTCACCCTCCACGGCCACGCCGGCGCCCGGCAGCTTGCGGAGCGGCAGCGAGCCCCCGCCCACCTGGCCCTCGGTCTCCACCACGGTGCAGCTCAAGCCCTTTTGTTGGAGGTCCAGCGCCAGGCGCGTGGCCCGCTGCCGCAGCTCCTCCGGCGCGGCGTGGATGGCGGCCAGCGCCGGCAGCTCGTGCGCGCGGCCGTCGCGGTAGAGGCGCAGCGTGGCCTCGAGCGCGGCGAGAATCATCCGGTCCACGCGCAGAGCGCGGCTGAGGGGATGGCGCCGGCAGGCCTCCACCAGCTCGCGACGTCCCAGGAGGATGCCCGCCTGCGGCCCGCCCAGGAGCTTGTCGCCCGAGATCAAGACCAGATCCGCGCCGTCGCGCAGGCTCTGGGCAGCCATCGTCTCCGCGAGCGCAGGGTCCAGCGCCCCGCTGCCCAGGTCGTGTACCAGGTGTACACCTCGTACACGGGCCAGCGCTGCCAGCTCGGCCACCTCCGGCATCTCGGTGAACCCCACCAGCGCGAAGTTGGAACGGTGGACGCGGAGGATCAGCGCGCCCGGATTTGCGTCCAGCGCTTCCGCGTAGTCGCTCACCCGTGTGCGATTGGTGGTGCCCACCTCCACCAGCAAGCAGCCGGATTGAACCAGGATGGCCGGCACCCGGAAGCCGCCGCCGATCTCCACCAGCTCGCCGCGGGAGACCACCGCCGTCCGCCCCCGTCCCACCGCCGAGAGCGCGAGGAGGTTGGCGCCGGCGCAGTTGTTGACCACGTGCGCGGCCTCGGCGCCGAAGAGCTCGCAGAGCAGCGGCTCCACGTGCGCGCTGCGATGTCCGCGGCGGCCGCTTTCGAGATCGATCTCCAGATTCGAGTAGCCCGCGGCGATGGCCGCGACCTGCGCCACGGCCTCGGGGTGCAGCGGAGCGCGGCCAAGATTGGTGTGCAGCACCACGCCGGTGGCGTTGATCACGCGGCGCAGCCGCGGCGCGGCCTCGGAAGCGCCCAGCTCGAGGACGCGTGCGTCGGGGACCGCCTCCCCCCCGGCATCTGCGCCGGCCTGCAGGCGCGCCCGAGCCTCGGCGATGGCGGCGCGGACGGCGGCCTTGGCCGCGGGCCGCCCCACGCGCTCGGCCATCGCGCGCACGGCAGGCCGTGCCAGCACCTCGTCGACCGACGGCAAGCTGCGCAGGCGATCGTTCACGGCGTGAGACTAAACGGCCCCGAACGCGATGCCAAATCCCTGGCGGGCTAGCGCGCTGCCAGGGTCTGGCCCAGCGCCGGCATGCGGCCGTTCGAGTAGAGGAACTGGTACGCCGCGAAGCTGCGCAGGCAGCGCTTCACGTATCCGCGCGTCTCCTCCAGCGGGATCTCCTCCACGAACGCGTCCAGCGGCAGCGAGCCGCGCGCCTTCAGCCAACCCGAGACGGCGCCGGGCCCCGCGTTGTACGAGGCGAGCGCCAGCGCCGGATGCTGAAAGCGCGCGTACAGCTCGCCCAGGTACGCCCCGCCGATGCGGATGTTGAGCTCGGGCTCCAGCAGGCGGGAGGTCTGGTAGGCGTGAATCTTGAGTCTGCGCGCCAGCGTCCGGGCGGTCCCCGGCATCAGCTGCGTCAACCCCAGCGCGCCGGTGGGCGAGAGCGCGCGGGGATCGAGCGCGCTCTCCTCGCGCATCAGCGCCTGGAGCAGATCGGGCGGGATGGCTGCCCCTTGCGAGACCTTGGCGATCTGATCGCGGAAGGCCAGCGGATAGGCCAGGGCTTCGGCGTGCAGCGCCAGCGCGGTGGCCGGCCGGCGCAGCAGCGAGCGCAGGTCGGTGCGCACCAGCGCGTGGGCGTTGCGGAAGTCACCCGCCCGCGCATACAGCTCGGCGATCAGCACCAGCGGCTCGTGGCCGGCCTCACCGGCCTCGCGAGAGGGCGACCGATCCACGGCGTTCAGCTCGCGCGCCGCCTCCGGCCTGAGGCCCAGCCGGAGCAGCTCGATGGCGGCGAGCAGATGCGGATCGCGCGCCAGCGCGCCGGCGTGCAGCGACTCCGGCGCCGGCATCTGCACCAGCCGATCCTGCGCTTCGCCGACGGCACGGGCGCGGTCGGGATCGAGGTCGGTGAGCCGGCCGTGCGCGAGCAGGCCGTAGTAGGTGAGCGGCCGCTCGAGGACGAGCCAGGTCAGGT
>DASRTX010000074.1:0-9240 GCA_035655715.1 Myxococcales bacterium
GAGGCGCGCGTCCACGTGGGCGCGCTGGACGCCTACGAGCCGCGCTGCAGGAAGGACTTCTCGCCCGAGCCGCGCCCCGCCACCACGCCGCCGCAGCAGGAATTGCTGCCCTTCCTGAGGTGATCACATGCGCGACCACGCCTACGACAGGATCGCCTTCCGGCCGCCGCAGATGGAGCACCGCTACGGCCAGAGCGTGCACATCCTCGCCGACCCGCTCGCGCTCACGCAGCTGGCGCGGCTCTGCGCCAAGGGAACCTACCAGCCGGAGATCAACACGCTGGTGGCGGTGCTCTACCGCGACATCCTCCGGGTGATCGTGAACGCCGAGTTCCCGCGCCGCAACACCGCCACCGCTACGCGGATGATCGACTCCACCCCCAACGCCGTCTTCCACGGCGAGACCATCGACCCCGAAGTGCGCGCGGTCACCGTCAACATCGCCCGCGCCGGCACGCTACCCTCGCAGATCACCTACGACTTCCTCAACACGCTGCTCGACCCGAGGGTGGTGCGCCAGGACCACTTCGTGATGGCGCGGGTGCTGGACGAGGCGTCGCGCGTGATCGGCGCGCGCATCTCCGGCAGCAAGATCGGCGGCGACGTAGACGACGCCATCCTGCTCTTCCCCGATCCGATGGGCGCCACCGGCGGCAGCATGTGCACCGCCATCGACGCCTACAAGAAGGACGTGGTGGGAAAGCCGCGCAAGATCATCGCCGCCAACCTGATCGTCACGCCGGAGTACCTCAGGAACGTCACCACCACGCACCCGGAGGTGACCGTCTACGCGCTCCGGCTCGACCGGGGACTTTCCCCCGAGGACATCTTCGACACCGTGCCGGGCACCCATTGGGACCGCGAGCGCGGCCTCGACGACAAGCAGTACATCGTCCCGGGCGGAGGCGGCTTCGGCGAAATCATGAACAACGCTTATGTGTAACGTCCAAAGAAGGAGCATGACTTGAAGCTCGCGGCAGATCTGGACCAGATGATCTCGAAGGAGAAACTCGCGGCGCGCGTGACGGAGTTGGGCGCGCAGATCGAGCGGGACTACGCGGGAAAGGACCTGGTGCTGCTCGGGGTGTTGAAAGGGTCGTACATCTTCATCTCCGACCTGGCGCGGGCCATCGACCTGCCTCTGAGCGTCGACTTCATCGGCCTCTCGAGCTACGGAGAGGCCACCGAGTCCAGCGGGGTGGTGAAGATCACCAGCGACCTCTCCAAGCCCATCGAGGACAAGCACGTCCTCATCGTCGAGGACATCGTCGACACCGGCCTGACCATGCGCTACCTCCTCGACAACCTTGCCACCCGGCACCCCGCCTCGGTGAAGCTCTGCACGCTCCTGCACAAGCCGGCGCGGGCGCGGACGCGCATCCCCATCGACTATCTCGGCTTCCAGATCGAGGATCGCTTCGTGGTGGGCTACGGGCTCGACGCCGGCGAGAAGTACCGCAACGTCCCCTTCATCGGAGTGCTCCGCAATGGCTGACGCCGAGCGCCCGCGAGGTGGTGGAGGCTTCGCCCGGCTGGTCCTTTGGCTGGTGATCGCGATGCTCCTGGCCACGGTCTGGTGGCTGGCATCGGAGCGCAACGAGCACCACTACCGCGTCACCGCGCAGGGCGGCCAGCTGGTGATCGAGAAGGGCAGGTTCTTCCCCATGGGCACCGCGGCGGCCGGCGACAAGACGTACGGAGCGCTGCCGCTGCCGCCTGGCGTCAAGCCGCCGGGCGAGATGGAGTTCGACGACCAGAACTCGCTCGATCGCTGGCTCTTCGACACGCTCTCGGCCTGGGCCAAGGACACGGGCAAGAAGGGCGATACGCGCACCGCCGCCGCGCTGGTGGACCGCGCCAGCGCGTTGCCCGGCCTCACCGGCGCGCAGATCGCCGACCTCTCCAGCATGAAGGCCGACCTCGCCTGGGACGACGCGCAGACCGACATCGCCAACGCCACCCAGTCCATCGAAGCGGCGCGGCGCAAACTGGAGGCGGTGCGGCAGGGCAACGGCGCGCACGCCCACGAGGCGACGGCGCTCTCCGGCAAGCTGGAGAGCGTGCAAGGCACCCTCAAGGACGCCGCCAAGCACTGATCTGGGAATTGACCCACCGCGGAACGGCCCTGGAGCTGCGCCCGCGCCGGCTCTTGTGTACCAGGTGTACACCCCGTACACCTCGCGCCGCGGTGGGTTACACCCCCAGGGCTAGGCCGGCACCTCTCCTACGAACACCAGCTCCGCTGGCCCGGTCATGCGGACGCGGTTTCTCTCGTCGACCCGGATGGTCAGCGATCCGCCCGGCAGCTCCACCACGATCTCCTCGTGGCGCTTCGCCTCCCCGCGCTCCACCGCTGCCGCCGCCACCGCGCACGCGCCCGTCCCGCACGCCTGCGTCAACCCCGCGCCACGCTCCCACACCGTGGCCGCGTACCGGTTGGGCCCGCGCCGCTCCACGAACTCGATGTTGGCGTTCTCCTTCACCGAGAGCGCCTCCCCCGACTCCAGCGCGAGCCGGCGTGCCTCGCTGCCGACGAAGATCACCCGGTGCGGATTCCCCATCGAGACCGGCACGCCTTCCCACGCGCCGATCGCGCGCGCCGGAGAAAGCTGCGCCACGCCCATGTCCACGTCCACCAGTCCGCGCCGCTTTTCGGGCGCGTGCACGGCGCACGGCCTCGGCCCCGCGTCGGTCATGAGATTTACGCTCGCCTCGGCCGGCCGGGTGCAGCCTTCGGTGGCGATCCACAACGCCGCGCAGCGCGCGCCGTTGCCGCACATCTCGGGCACCGAGCCGTCCGAGTTCTGCACCAGCATGCGGTCCCCGGGCAGCAGCGTCAGCACGCCGTCGCCCCCCACGCCCAGGTGCCGGTGGCACAACTCCAGCGCGCGGCGGGCTGGCAGCGGCTCGCCGCCCTTGCGCAGATCGAGCAGCAGAAAATCGTTTCCCAGTCCGTGCAGCTTGGCGAACCGCATCGCGGCGCCAGTCTAACCCGCAAAGCGGGGGCCCGCTTGACACCACCTCCGGCAGAGGTTTCAACTCGGCGTCCGTGTCCCGCACTTGTCCCGACTGCCACAACACGTACGACGACGAGGTCCTCCACTGTCCCGAGGACGGCCGGGGTCTCTCCGACCTGCCGCCGGTCGACGACCTGATCGGCCGCAGCATCGGTAGCTACCGGGTGGATCGGCAGCTGGGCAAGGGCGGAATGGGCGCGGTCTATCTGGGCGTGCATCCGGGCATCGGCAGCCGGGTGGCGATCAAGTTTCTCCACCCGCAGTACGCCAACGACGACAAGATCATCGACCGCTTCTACAACGAGGCGCGCGCGGTCAACGTCATCGGGCACGACAACATCCTCAAGATCCTCGACCTCAACGTCACCGACGACAATCGCCACTACTTCGTGATGGAGTTCCTGCACGGGCGGCCGCTGCAGGCGCTGCTCCGCCACAACGTCGCCATCCCGCTGGAGGTGGCCGGGCCCATCGTGGTGCAGGTCTGCGACGCGCTCGAGGCCGCGCACCGCAAGGGCATCGTCCATCGCGATCTGAAGCCGGACAACGTCTACCTGATCACGATGAAGGGGAAGAAGAACTTCGTGAAGGTAGTGGACTTCGGGATCGCCCGCGTCACCGACGATCAGGGCATCTCCACCGGCAAGACGCAGACCGGCATGGTGATGGGCACGCCGGCTTACATGAGCCCGGAGCAGGGCTCGGGCGCTGGCAACAAGATCGACGGCCGCAGCGACGTCTACTCGCTGGGCGTGATGATGTTCCAGCTCGCCACCGGGAGGCTGCCGTTCCCCGGCTCGAACTTCGGCGAGGTGCTGATCGGACACCTCCAATTGCAGCCCCCTGCGCCGCGCTCGCTCAAGCCGGAGATTCCGGAAGCCTACGAGGCCATCGTCCTCAAGTGCCTGGCCAAGCGGCAGGAAGACCGCTACCAGTCGATGAAGGAGCTGAGGCAGGCCCTCGAGGCGTGCATGGATCAGCTGGGCATCTCCAAGGATCTGCCCCACGCCGACGAGAGCGATCCCGAGCTTCCGCCCCTGGAGCCGAGACCGCCTTCCACGCCTGGCATGCGCACGCCGGGGCGCGCCACCGCCAACAACCGCGTCTCCAATCCGAACGCGGGCGCCAGGGCCTCTGGGCGCTCGTCGAATCCGGCGGTGCGCGGCTCGCAGCCGGGGGGCGCGCGGCGCTCGCAGCCGCCCACCCAGCTCACCCCCGCGCCCGTCCAGCATCGTACGGGGCTGTACCTGGGCCTCGCCGCGGGCGCGGTAGTAGCCATCGCCGCGGTGGCGTTCGTCCTTGTGCGCAGCGCCGAGAAGAAGGTCGATCTCGCGGCGAAGGATTCCTCGGTGAAGGCCGCCCGGCTGGCGGCGGCGGCGCAGGAGGAGGACAGCTCCCCGGTGTTCCTCTCGGTGGTCGCCGAGCCGTCGGAGGCCCAGGTGCTGGCCACCTGGAAGGACGGCGGCGAGAAGAAGGGCATGGCCCCCCTGGGCTTCGAGGTCCCCCGCAACAGCAAGGTGCACTTCGAGTTCAGCAAGGCGGGATACGTGAGTTACGCGATGGACGTGATCGCCGACCAGGCGCAGAACGTGCACGCGGTGCTCAAGCAGGCCCCGGCCGAAGTGGTGGAGCACAAGCCCCGGCCGGAGAAGCGGAAGCGGCAGGCGCCTTCCAAGGACGGCCTGATCGACATCGAGGATGCCCTGAAGTAGCGCGCGAAGTTTCCAGGGCGGCCGGCCAGGCTGGCGCTTGACAGTACCCTTGGGCAGATCGTCAACTGTGGGACGCCGTCCGCTGTGGAGGGACAGTGTCCCGCACCTGCCCTGAGTGTCACACCCAGTACGAAGACGAGATCCTCCACTGCCCCGAGGACGGGCTGGATCTGACCGTGCTGTCCGACGACGACGAGCTGATCGGCCGCAGCATCGGCAGCTACGACATCGTCAGGGTGCTGGGCAAGGGCGGCATGGGCGCGGTCTACATGGCCGAGCACCCGGTGATCGGCTCGCGGGTCGCGATCAAGTTCCTCCACCCGCAGTTCTCGACCGACCGGAAGATCGTCGACCGCTTCTTCAACGAGGCGCGGGCCGTCAACGTCATTGGCCACGACAACATCCTCAAGATCCTCGACCTCAACGTCACCGAGGACAACCGGCATTACTTCATCATGGAGTTCCTGCACGGGAAGGCCCTTCAAGACTTGATCAACCCGGACGCGCCCATGCCGCTCTCGGCCTCGGGACCGATCCTGCTGCAAGTCTGCGAGGCGCTGCAGGCCGCCCACGACAACGGCATCGTCCACCGCGACCTCAAGCCCGACAACGTCTATCTCACCGTCCACAAGGGCAAGAAGAACTTCGTCAAGGTGGTGGACTTCGGCATCGCCAAGCTCACCGACGAGACCGGCCAGAGCACCGGCAAGACCCAGACCGGCATGGTGATGGGCACGCCGGCGTACATGTCGCCGGAGCAGGCCGGCGGCATGACCAGCAAGATCGACGGCCGCAGCGACATCTACTCGCTGGGCTGCATGTCGTTCCAGATGGCCACGGGGCGGTTGCCCTTTCCCGGCACCAGCTTCGGCGAGGTGCTGATCGGCCACCTGCAGCTCCCTCCGCCGCGGCCGAGGGATCTGGCGCCCGAGCTTCCCGAGGAGTTCGAGGCGGTCATCCTCAAGTGCCTGGAGAAGAAGCAGGAGGATCGCTACCAGTCGATGCGCGCGGTCCACGACGCCATCGCCGCGGTGATGGAGAAGCTGGCCATCACCCGCGACCTGCCGGCGGCGGACCCAGCGGAGATCGCCGCGGCGGGCGGAACCAAGACCAAATCCACCCCCGGCGTCTCGCGCACGCCCCGGCCGCCGCAGCAGCGGCGTACGCCGGTGCTGCAGACGCCCCGGCCGCAGCGCAACACCGGCGCGGCGCTGCGATCGAGCATGGCGGCGCCGCGGCCCAGCACGCCCGCGCCGCAGCCCACCACCTTCACGCCGCCGCCTCCTGCGCCGGCGAGGGCGCGCGGCGGGCTCTTCCTGGGCCTGGGCGCCGGCGCGCTGGTGGCGATGGCCGGGCTCGGCCTGCTCCTCTGGCGGCACAACGACGAGAGCCGCCGCGAGGTCGAGCAGGCCGCGCGCCTCGCCGCCGAGCGGGTGGCGCAGGAAGCGCAGAAGGTCGCCCAGCGCGTCGACGCGGAGCACAAGCAGCAGCGCGCAGAGGAGAAGGTGTTTCTCTCCGTGGTTTCCGAGCCGCTGGGCGCCAACGTGGAGGCCACCTGGAAGGATGGCTCCAAGACGGCGGTCACGCCCTTCGACCTTTCGGTTCCGCGCAACGTCAAGGTGCACTTCGCGTATTCCAGAAGAGACTACCTGGCCTACGCCACCGACGTGATCGCCGACGGACCGCAGGTCGTGAACGCGCAGCTGACGGCGGAGCCCAGGGCGGCCACGCCGGCGCGCGTGGTCCGCGGCAAGGCCGACCGCAAGGCGAAACCCGCCAGCACAGAATCGAAGGACGACACCGTACCGGTGGAATTCTAGGAAAGCTCCAGGGGGACAGACCACATGCGTTTTTGGATGGCTGCACTGGCGTGCATCGCGCTCGCCGGCAACGGGGTTCGCGCGCAGGAAGCTTCAGGCAAGGACAAGGAGGCCCTGGAAGACGCGCGCCAGCACGTGGCAAAGGCGAAGGTGCACTACGACCTCGGCGAGTACAAGGACGCCGCCGAGGAGTACATCATCGTCTACCGCCTCAAGCCGCTCCCGGCGCTGCTCTTCAACATCGCGCAGTCGTACCGGCAGGCCGGCATGTACGACAAGGCCCGCAGCTTCTACAAGTCCTACCTGCGTGAAGCGCCCGAGGTGAAGAACCGGGCCACCATCGAGCAGTCCATCAAGGAGATGGACGAGCTGCTGGCCAAGGAGAAGAAGGCCAAGAACGGCCCACCCACCGGCGTGAAGGAGCCGATGGGCTCCACCGCCGCCGAGGCATCGCTCCCCATCAAGAAGATGGCGCGCGCCCCGGAGAAGGCGGCTGCGGTTGATGCGGCGGCGGCCAAGCCGCTTTCCGCTCCCGGGACATCGGCTCCCACGGCGGCCGCGCAGAACCAGCCGGCCAAGGCTACAGAACCGCCCAAGGTGGCGATGGCCACTCCCGCTGCGCAGACGCCCGCCAAGGCGGTTCCCGCCGTGGCGGTCACGCCCGCGCCGGGCTCCTCGAAGACCGGCAGCACCACCGCGCAGTCGGGCTCGTCCCACACGGCAGCCTGGATTGCCGGAGGCGCCGCGGTCGCGCTGCTGGGCGGCGGGGCCCTGTTCACCCTCAAGGCCTCGGGCACCGACAGCGACCTTCAGAATGGCGGCCACACGCGCGCCGAGGCGGACAGCCTGATCTCGCAGTCCAATTCCAACCACAAGACCAGCGCGGTGTTGCTGGGGGTAGGCGCCGTCGCCGCCGCCACCTCCGCCGTGCTCTTCCTGGCGTTCTGAGGGGGAAAATGATGTCCCAGCGTCTCGTCGCCGCGGCCGCGGCCCTGCTGCTTGCTGCCGCGTGCTCGAAGAACTTCGACAACACCATCTCCTGCGCGTCGGACAGCAACTGCCCGACCGGGTCTCACTGCGGCTCGAGCGGCAAGTGCCAGAGCGGCGAAGCCGTCGTCCAGGTGAGCTGGGTTACGCCCTCGGAGGGCAGCGCCATGAAAGGCGCCCAGACCTTTCGCGTGGCCGTCTCGCATCCCGACGGGGTACAGACGGTCAGGCTGCTTGCGGGCACTCTCGAAGTAGGCACCTTCACCGCGCCGTCCGGTGGACTCGGCGCCGGTGGGCCGGTCCAAGTGGACATTCCAGTCGACACTTCCACCATCGCCGACGGCAACGTGACCCTGAACGCGACCGGCACCTCGGCGAAGGGTCAGAGCGGCGGGGGGGCGACGCGGGCGTTCCTGGTCGACAATCACGAAAGGACGCCGGCTCTCACCACGACCACGCCGGCATCGCCGAACAACACGCTCGACGCCACCTTCCTGCTCAAGGGAACGGCGGACGTGGGTCCCGCCGTCGCGCCCTCGACCGTCTACGTGTTCACCGAGCCGACCTGCAACGGCGGCGACGTCGGGGGGGCCCTCGCCTCTGGCAGCGCCGCCACGCTGGTCGAACCGGGCATCGCGCTCCCGGTGGTTCCCGACGCCGCCACCTCGTATTTCGCCATCTCGGTCGACTCGCTGGGGAACGTCTCGCCCTGCTCGGTCGCATTCACCTACGTCAACGACCGCGCCGAGTCGCAGCCCACCATCAGCGCCTCCAATCCGCCGCCGCCGAACAACACCACGGCGGCCGCCATCCTCATCTCGGGGTTCGGCGCGAGCACCGGTCCGTCGGCGACCACGGTCTATGCGTTCAAGGACGACGATACGTGTGGCGGTGCCGGATTTCCTGCCGGCAACGTGGGATCCGCCGACGGCGCGACGTTCAACGATGCGACCGCCGGCATCACCATTCCGCTCGCGCCCAACGCCGTGTCCAAGTATTTCGTCAGGGCGCAGGACGCCGCAGGGAACGCAACTGGCTGTTCGGGCCCGTTCGTCTTCACGAACTTCCAGTCCGTCGCGGCGCCGGAGATCGTCGCCACCAATCCGGCGAGCCCCAGCAACACCTGGGCGCAGACGATCAATGTCTCCGGCACGGTGGACCCCTCGCACCCCCACACCGTCTTCCTCTTCGCCGGTGACCCCACGTGCGGCGGCGCCGCCTTCCCGGCTGGAGCATTGGCGTCGGGCACCTCCGCGGATTTCCAGGCGCCCGGCTTCTCCGTTCCGTACTCGGGAGGGGCGACGACCAACTACTTCGCGCAGGCGCAGGACGTCGAGGGCAACGTCTCAGGGTGTTCCGCCGCTCTCGGGTTCGTGTCCAACCGCTCCTCGCTGTGCGCAACGGTGACGACGCCACCGTTGCAGGCCTTCTCGGCGCTCATGCAGGGCTGTGGTGGCAAGGTGACGTTCGCGAACCGGGCCAACCTCTGCGCGCCGGGTTGCCGCGCTGCAACCGCCGAGGAGTGGGTGGCGAATTTCGGCGGGGTCGCGCCGACGCATCACTACTGGACCGACGACCCCCTGAACTTCAGCAGCGCCGGTTCCTGCGGGCCCGCCGGCTGCAACACCAACAACTGCTTCGCCACTCGTGGCCTTGCCCAGTCGCTGTCCTGCGCAGTGGGCCAGCCGATGCGCGTCTGCGCCG
>DASRTX010000075.1:0-2006 GCA_035655715.1 Myxococcales bacterium
GGGGGCACTCTACCTGACCCGCTGTGTACCAGGTGTACACCTCGTACACAGCGCCGCCTCACCGTGTCGAACACCCCGGCGAGCCCCCCAGCCCGGCCAGCTCCGCCACCGACTTCCCCGGCTCCCGCTGCAGCGCCTCCGCCAGCTGCCCCAGTCGCGCCGCGGCGCCCGCGGTCGCCCGCAGCCACGCCACGCAGGCCGCTGCCGACGACCGCTCCAGCTTCTCGGCCGCGCCGCGCGCCTCGCGAACCTCGGTGAGCCAGAGATCGCCCGCAGCCTTTTCCAGCGCGTCGAAGAGCCCGCGGCGCTCCGCCAGCTGGCCGGCCACGTCCAGCTCCGCCTCCTCCTCGGTCAGCCCGTCGTCCTGTGCCCGCGCGCAGAGCGACTCGAAGAGCGCCGACTCGGCGGGCAGCTCGGCTCGCACCCAGGCCACCAGGAACTGCGGATCGACCTGCGCCGCCATCAGCGCGGATTGTACGCCACGTCGTGCGTGGCGGTCTGGCCGGGGGCGATCTCGATCTCCGCCTCCCGTTCACCGAACCTCTCGTGCCAGACCTTGATCTTGTGTTTGCCGGGGGGCAGGTCCTCCAGCTTGTAGGTGCCATCCTCGCCGGTGACGGTGAATCGGGTGGTGGGCACCACCAGGAGCCAGCCGCGCATCCAGGGGTGCACGTCGCAGCTCAGCTTGAAGATGCCCGACTTCTTCAGCTTGGTCGGCACCACGTGCCCGGGGATGGGCATGGCGTAGTTGAAGAGCCGCTCCGCGCCGGCCTGGGCGCGGACGTTGTGCAGCGCCTTGTCGCTGTTCACCACGTCCACGGTCGTGCCCTCCGGCACCACCAGCACGTGCGGCACGAACATGCAGCCCTGCTGGTCCAGCTTCTGCTTGCCCGGCTTGAAGTCCTTGCCCTCGGGCATGTCGGTGAACCAGACCACCGCGTTCTTCACCCCGCCGTCCTTCACCTCCAGCGAGTCGTCCGGCTTGGTGCTGCCGCATGTCTTCATGTCGCGGGTGACCGGCAGGTTGGCGAGCTTGGGAGCGAGGCCATTGAGAGTAATCTTTCCTGCCAGCGTTCCGGTGTCGGCAGCCAGCAGCAGGGCGAGGAGGAGCATGGGTCGGGTTTGAGTAGTCCAACCGCCCCCGGCTGACAAGCTGCTCTTGACAGGCCGGCGCGCCTGTCTACATTCGCGCCCCCCGGATCCTGAGGAGGCAGACTTCATGGCGGCAAAGGAAATCACCTTCCATCACGCGGCACGCGAGCAGATCCTGCGAGGAGTGAAGATTCTCTCCGACGCGGTGGCGGTCACCCTGGGTCCCAAGGGCCGCAACGTGGTGCTGGAGAAGTCGTTCGGCGCGCCTACCGTCACCAAGGACGGCGTCACCGTCGCCAAGGAGATCGACCTGGGCGACCGCTTCCAGAACATGGGCGCGCAGATGGTGCGCGAGGTCGCCACCAAGACGTCCGACATCGCGGGCGACGGCACCACCACCGCCACGGTGCTGGCGGCCGCCATCTACGGAGAGGGCATGCGCCTGGTCGCCGCCGGCCACAACCCCATGGACCTGAAGCGCGGCATCGACAAGGCGGTCGAGGCCATCGTGCAGGAGCTGAAGAAGGTCTCCACCAAGACCCAGGGCAAGACCGAGATCGCGCAGGTGGGCACCATCTCCGCCAACGGCGACGACACCATCGGCAACATCATCGCCGACGCCATGGAGAAGGTGGGCAAGGAGGGCGTCATCACCGTCGAGGAGGCCAAGGGCCTGGAGACGACGCTCAAGGTGGTGGAGGGCATGCAGTTCGACCGCGGCTACATCTCGCCCTACTTCGTCACCGACCCGGCCCGCATGGTCACCGAGCTGGACGATCCCTACATCCTCATCACCGAGAAGAAGATCAGCGCCATGGCCGATCTCATCCCGGTGCTCGAGAAGATCGTGCAGACCGGCAAGCCCTTCCTGATCCTCGCCGAGGACGTGGAAGGCGAGGCCTTGGCGACTCTCG
>DASRTX010000076.1:0-7906 GCA_035655715.1 Myxococcales bacterium
ATCTTCTCCACGTCGGCGCGGATGGCTCGCCACTCCTCGTCCGCGATCGCGCAGAACGCCGCCACGCCGTTGGGGTCGAGCTGCGTGCCTGCGACGCGCTGCATCTCGGTGATGGCGGCCGCGTGCGGCTGCGCCTTGCGGTAGGGGCGATCGGAGGTGATGGCGTCGTAGGTGTCGGCCACCGCGAAGAGCCGCGCGCCGAGCACGATCTGCTCGCCCCGCAGCCCGGTGGGATAACCGCGCCCGTCAAACCGTTCCTGGTGCTGCAGCACGATGATGCTGGCGTCGCGGAGGAACTCGATGCGCTGCAAGAGCGCCCAGCCCAGCCGCGGGTGCTCGCGCATCTCGTTCCACTCGTCCTGGTCGAGAGGACCCGGCTTGAGCAGCACCGCGTCGCGCACGCCGATCTTGCCGATGTCGTGCAAGAGCGCGCCCATCTCGATGGTGCGCAGCTCGTGCGCGTCCTTGATGCCCAGCTGCTCGGCGAGGCGGCGGGTGAAGCGCGAGACACGCCGCGAGTGCCACTGCGTCTCGGTGTCGCGGTAGTCGAGCACCGCCACCATGCCGTCGAGCAGGTTGGTGGTGCGCTGCTCCACCAGCCGCTCGAGCCCCTTGTTGAGCGAGGCCAGCTCGGCGTTCTGAGACTGGATGATGGCGGTCAGCTGCCGGTTCTTCTCGCGCAGGGCGTAGGTATCGAAGGCCTGCCGCACGGTGCCCAGCAGCTCCACCCGGTTCCAGGGCTTGGCCAGGATGCGGAAGATCTCGCCGTTGTTGACCGCGTCCACCGCCGCGGAGAAGTCGTGCGCGGCGGTGAGCAGGATGCGGATGGTCTCCGGCTGCAGCGCCCGGGCCTGCGCCAGGAACTCGGCGCCGGTCATGCCCGGCATCATGTAGTCGGCGGAGAGCACCTGGTAGGGCTTCTCGCGCAGGCGGTCCAACGCCTCCGCGGGGTCCGCGCAAGCGCAGACCTCGTAGCCCGCCGCCTCGAAGGTGCGCTGCAAGGCGTGCAGGATGGGCGCCTCGTCGTCTACGACGAGCAGCCGTTCGACTTCTGACATTTCCACTCCGCTCCGGTCCCCACGCCACCTTACCAAAGGTCTCGTGGCGCCAAGCATTCATCGCTTGCAGGCAGGGAGCGGTGCAAGATGCGTCCATGTCGGACATCCCGCTCCTCGTGAATCCGCAGTGGGTGAGAGACCACCCGGACGTACGCCTCCTGGACCTGCGCTGGTCCCCCAAGGCCACGAAAGCCCGCCAGAAGTACGAAGAAGGCCACCTCCCGGGGGCGGCGTTCGTCGATCTCGACCGCGACCTCTCCCGGCCGGGCGGACCGGGACGGCATCCCTTCCCGTCCGCGGAGCAGTTCGCGCAAGTGCTCTCGCGCCTGGGCATCGGCCCGCAGACGCACGCCGTGGTCTACGACGAGGGGCCCTCGTCGATTGCGGCGCGGCTCTGGTTCATGCTCCGCGCCTTCGGGCACGCCCGCGCCTCGGTGCTGGACGGCGGCATGCGCGCCTGGACCGAGGCGGGCTTTGCGCTGACCCGCGACGAGCCGCGCATCGCGCCCGCCCCGCTGCGCGAGCTGGCCCTCGATCGATCGCGCATCGCCGAGATCGACGAGGTGGCGGCGCGGCGGTCGGTGGTGCTGGATGCGCGGGCTCCGGAGCGCTACCGGGGAGAGGTGGAACCGCTGGACCGAAAGGCGGGTCACATCCCCGGGGCGCTGAACGCGCCGTTCGCGTCCAACCTCGGAGAGGACCAACGCTTCCGCCCGCCCGCCGAGCTGGCCCGGCTGTACGAGCGCTACGGCGACGAAGTGATCGTTTCTTGTGGCAGCGGCGTGACCGCCTGCCACGACGCGCTCGCCATGGAGCTTTCGGGCCGCCGGCCGCCGCGGCTGTACGTGGGCTCGTTCAGCGGCTGGATCGAGGACGACGCGAGGCCGGTTGCAACCGGCCCCGAGCCGGGGTAGCAACACCGCCCCATATGACCACACTCGTCGCCCTGCTCCTCGCGCTGACCCCCACCGAGCGCGCTGCCCAGAACCGGATCACGCCACAGGAAGTCTCCGCGCACATCCGCTTCCTCTCCGACGACCAGCTGGAGGGGAGAAAACCCGGTTCTGCCGGCGACGAGCTGGCCATCAAGTACCTGGCCTCCCAGCTGGAGGCGATGGGCTACAAGC
This sequence comes from Myxococcales bacterium, assembly GCA_035655715.1. Lineage (GTDB taxonomy): Bacteria > Myxococcota > Myxococcia > Myxococcales > 40CM-4-68-19 > 40CM-4-68-19. The sequence goes on from DASRTX010000076.1 coordinate 2,186, forward strand.
CCGCGGGTGACAACGGCACCTATCTGCAGTCGGTGCCGCTGATCGAGCTCGCCGGCGAGGTGCCCCACGACGTGACCTTCCAGGCGGGAGCGAACAACCTCACCTTGCACGCCAACACCGGCATGCAGGCTGATCTGGTGCTCGGGCCCTCGGCGCACAAGGAGCTGGAGAGCGTGGAGAACGCGCCGGTGGTCTTCGCCGGCTACGGCATCACCGCGCCCGAGTACGGCTGGGACGACTACAAGGACACCGACGTGCGCGGCAAGGTGGTGGTGCTGCTGAACTTCAACCCGCCATTCAAGGGCGAAGGAGTGCGGCTCTGGTACGGCCGCTGGGACTACAAGTACCTGAACGCCGCGCGCCACGGAGCAGCCGGCGCCATCATCGTCCACACCACCGAGAGCGCGGGTTATCCCTGGCAGGTGGTGGTGACGTCGTGGAGCACACCGCACCAGAACCTGCCCCCGGAGCCCAAGGACAAGTTCATGGAGTTCCAGGGCTGGGTCACCGAGGCGGGCGCGATGCAGCTGGCGAAGCTGGGCGGCAAGGAGCTGGACGCGCTGCGCGCCGCCGCGAAGAACAAGGACTTCAAGCCCGTGCAGCTCGGCTCTACCCTCTCCCTGCGCATGCCGGTGCAGCTGCGCCGCATCAACAGCGCCAACGTGGTGGGCATCCTCCCGGGCACGGACGCGAAGCTGCGCGACGAAGCGGTGCTCTACACCGCGCACCACGATCACCTGGGCAAGGTGACGCCGGTCCCGCCCGCAACCGACGGCATCTACAACGGCGCCCTGGACAACGCGTCGGGTTGCGCCACCGTGCTCGCCATCGCGCGCGCCGTCACCTTCGCGCAGCCCAAGCGGTCGGTGATCGTCTCCTTCGTCACCGCCGAGGAGCAGGGCCTGCTCGGCTCCGAGTTCCTTGGACGCCATCCGCCCATCCCGGCGAATCGCATCGCCGCGGACATCAACCTCGACAGCGTCAACCGCTGGGGAAAGACCACCGACCTGGGCGTCCTGGGCCTGGGCAAGTCGACCACCGACGAGGTGGTGCGCAAGGTCGCCGGTGAGCAGGGCCGCACGGTGCACGGCGATCCGCATCCCGACCGGGGCGCCTTCTACCGGTCGGACATGTTCTCGATGGCCCGGGTGGGCGTGCCGCCTGTGGCGGTGAAGGGCGGCCCCGACTACGCCGGCAAGCCCAAGGGCTGGGGCGACGAGCAGATGCTCGACTACGAGCGCAAGCACTACCACCAGCCTTCGGACGAATACCGCGGCGACTGGGACCTCTCGGGCGACGTGCAGGACGCGCAGCTGCAACTGGTGGTGGGCCTGCGCATCGCCAACGCGCCGCAGCTGCCGTCGTGGACGCCGGGAGACGAATTCGAGGCCGCGCGGAAGCAGGCGTCGAGGTAGCGGCATCGAAGACGGACCGTGCTTCTGCCCGCGCTCGTCGTGGTGCCCGGCTTCGGGCTCGAGCGCGTGCACGGGCTCGACGTCCAGCGCGACGACGAGCACCTGCACAAGCACGGCTGTTCCGGTTACGGTTCGGTCGAGGCCTTCGCCGGCACGTCCGCCTCGATGAAGACGCGCAAGAGGTCCTTGTCCACCTCGCCGCGCTTGGCCTCGTCGAGGAGGATGTCGTACGCCTTGTCCTTGGGGACGGCGCGCTTGTAGGGGCGGTCGCTGGCCGTCAGCGCGTCGTAGATGTCGCTGATGGTCATCATCCGCGTGGGCAGCGCGATCTCCGTCTCCTTCAGCGAGCGCGGGTAGCCGCCGCCGGTCAGCTTCTCGTGGTGCCCGTAGGCGATGTCGGGCACGCGCTTGAGCGTGCGCGTCCAGGGAATCTGGGTGAGGAAGCGGTAGGTGTGGGTCACGTGCGACTCGATCTCGCGCCGCTCCTCTTCGGTCAGCGAGCCCTTGCGGATGGAGAGCTTCACCACCTCGTTCTGGGCGAGGTAGGGGCGCTTCTCGTCGCTGAAGGGGCCCACGTAGGTCACCTTGGCGATCTCGTGCAGGCGGTCGAAGGTGCCCTCCGGCAGGATGGTGGGCCGGTTGCACGAGACCACGAACTCGAACATGCCCGACAGCTCGCGCCGCCGCACCTCCAGCTTGCGGTCGATCTCGGCGATGCGCTGGCGGGCCACGTCGGGGCGCCGCATGAGCAGCTCCACCTTCTGTCTCTCGGCCGCCAGCTCCTCCTGCACGAAGATGGTCTCGAAGCGGCCGCGCAGGTTCTCCAGCTCCAGCGGCTCCAGCTTGTTGGCCTTCACCAGCACGTTCTCGCGGACGCCCACCTTGCCGAAGTCGTGCAGGAGCGCGGCGTAGCGCAGCTCCTGCCTTTCTTGCAGCGAGAGCTTGGACCCCTTCCACTTGCCCGCCATCGCTCCGGCGCGCGGGAGCATGTCGCCCAGGCCCACCGAAAGGCTGGCCACGCGGCCGGAGTGCCCGGCGGTGGTGGGATCGCGCGACTCGATGGCCACGACGCTGGCGCGCACGAAGCCTTCGAAGAGCTGCTCGATCTCGTTGTGCAACAGCGCGTTGTTGACCGCCGCGGCCGCCTGCCCGCCCAGGGCGGAGAGCAACTCCTCGTCCTCGGCGGTGAAGGGCTCGTCGTCGAGCTTGTTGAGCGCCTGCAGCACGCCCACCACCTCGCCCTCCACCGACCGCATGGGCACGCAGAGGATGGTCCGGGTCCGGTAGCCGGTCTGCTTGTCGACGTTCTTGTTGAAGCGCGGGTCCTTGTAGGCGTCCGGGATGTTGATGACCTTGTCGGTGCTGGCCACCGCCCCGGCGATGCCCCGATCCATGGGAATGCGGATCTCCTTCACCCCGAGGCCTTGCGCGACCTTGGTCCACAGCTCGCCGCGCTCGTGATCGACCAGGAAGAGCGAGCAGCGATCCGCCGCCACCACGCGCTGCGCGGCTTCGACGATCAGCTTGAGCAGGCGATCGAGATCGCGCTCGGCGACGAGGGCTTTCGCCACCTCGAGGATGCCGCCCAGCTTGTCGACTCGCTGCTGCAGCTTGCCCACGCGGGCGGAGCCTACCACGCAGCCTCGACCGCCTGCATGTGCGCAGGATCACGGCAAGGTGAGCAGACGGCGGGCTTCGTCCCACCTCTCCGGCTCGACGTAGAGCCGGGCCAGCGTGACCGCCTCCGCGTAGCGCTGGTAGAGCGGCGTGTACTCGCCGATGGGCACCTCGCCGCGCGGCGTCCGCACCCAGAGTGTGGCGTCCTTGCCGTAGTGGGAGAGCACGCCGCGGCTGACGGTGACGAAGGAGTCGACGCCCGCGGCCTCCAGCTGACCGTGCATGCCCTGCAGCTCCTGCGCTCCCTCCCCCGGCGCGTTCTCCATCAGCACGCGATAGCCGTGGCGGCGCACCACCCGGCGCGCCCAGGGGTTCTGCGAGGCGCGCAGCGCGCCGAGCAATGAGACGTCGTCGTGCAGCAGATAATGGTCCACGTCCGCGGGCAGCGAGTACTCGCCGCTCTCGCACCAGCGCTGCAGCAGCACCTCGTAGCCCACCGAGGTGGAGTGGAAGTAGACGGAGAGGAACATGTGGTAGCGGGAGAGCAGGAAGTCCTCGAAGGCGAAGACGGCGCGGTGCAAGAGGCCCAGGTAGACGCGGCCCTCGCGATCCACCGCGGCCAGGTTCTGCACGATCCAGTCGGCGTCGAACTTCCCGTAGTTCACGCCGGTGAAGAACGAGTCGCGCTGCAGGTAGTCCATCCGGTCCGCGTCCAACTCGCCCGAGACCACCTGGCGCAGCACCGGCAAGAGGTCGCGCCCGCGGCTCCGGTAGGGGCTTCCGCCGGGCGGCGCCTTGCCGCTGATCAGGCCCGCCACGTGCTCGGGCTCGATGCCGCGCGAGGCGAACCGCCGCCGGATCTCCGCGGCCAGCCCCGAGTCGAGCACCAGCTTGAGCGTGTAGTCCTCGTGGTCGGCGCGGCGGCTCTCGGGCTCGCGCACCCAGGCCGGCACGCGCAGGTCGGCCAGCGGAGGCATGATGCGCTCGGTGGCGTGGGAGAGCGGCGCGTGGCCCAGGTCATGGAAGAGCACTGCCAGGCGCAGCGTCTGGCGGAGCCGCTCGCGGTCGTCCAATTCCAGATCCAGCTGCGGGGCGATGGCGTCGAACACCTTGGTGGCCACCGCCATGGCGCCCAGCCCGTGGGCGTATCGCGTGTGCGTAGCGCCGGGAAACGCCAGGTCGGCGAACCCCAACTGCTTCACGTTGCGCAGCCGCTGGTACTGCGGGCTGTCCACCAGCGCCCGCTCGTCGGCGGTGATCTCGATGGCGCCGTGGATGGGATCGCGGATGTGCATCGTCAAAAGGGCATCCCGAACGAGAGCGCGAGAGGCGAGTTCTTCGGATCGGTGACGAACGCGAACGTCTCGATGAGCAGATCGTACCAGAAATGGATCGCGACCGACGGGGCCAGGCTGTAGCCGTTCCAGCGGTAGGCGAGCCCCAGGTAGCTGCCGAGCACGGTGATGAAGGGCACGCCCACCGCCAGGTAGCGCGCCCGCTGGCTGGGATCGATGAAGAGCGCGTTGGTGGCGTGGAGCAGGCCGAAGCTGAGCGAACCGATTGCCCAGCCTTCTGTCTCGCCGTAGGCGCGTGAGGCGCCCGACTGGATCAGGCCGCGGAAGGTGGATTCCTCGGCGATGGCCACGTGCTCGAACAGACCCACGCCGATGGCGGCCGCCAACGGATATCCCAGGGCGCTGTTCACGTCGTGCCCGAAGAAGACGGGCCGCTTGCCGGCATTTTGCGTTCCGATTCCTCCGTCCACCACCGCGGAGACGAGAATGCCGGCGGCCAGCGAGCCTACGATGCCCGCCCAGACGGATGGCCGCGAGAGGACCTCCCCCGAGAAGGGCGCGCGGACCAGGTCTCCGAGCGACTCCTGGGGCACGAAGCGCAGCCGCGCCGCCCGCTGGTTCTCCATCGCCAGGTCCATCACCGAGAGCGTGATCAGGTCGGACAGCGCGAGGAAGGGGACCCCCGCGGCGGAGCCTTCGAGGCCACCGCCCGCCGCGCCGGCGATGCCCAGCGAGAGCTCGGTGACTCCGAGCGCCAAGAGCTTCCTGCCTTCGTCGATGCGCCCGCGGCAGAGCTGCACCAGCCCCGGGATCAGGACGCCAGGATGCTGCGGGCAGCGCCGCACATGCTCCGCCGCCTCCAACTCGCGCTCGGAAGCCGGCGCTGCATCGTCGAGCCGCGCCTGCTTCATCACCGGCGCACACGCCACCACCGAAATCGCGAGACAGAGAAGCCTCACATCGACGTTTACGCCCCGGCTTCGATGCGGGACTCGTCGTCCGGCAGCCCCTGGTACCTGTCCTTCGGCCAGGTGCCGAAGACGAAATCCCAGAGCGGACTGGTGATGCCGTAGCGGACGTCGGGCGTCTGGAAGTGGTGGACCAGGTGGTACTTGCGCAGCCACTTGCCGAAGGCGGTGGTGGGGGCGGCGTGGTGCAGGTAGTAGTGCGTCAGGTCGTACCAGACATAGCCGCCCACCATGCCGGCGAACCAGGCATGCTCCGCTCCGCCCAGCCAGCGGAAGAGGAACCAGACCGCCACCGCCAGGAGCGCGGTGACGGTGGGCGGCATGACCAGCCGGTCCCGGTCCCACGGATAGTCGTGGTGGATGCCGTGGATGAGAAACGAGGCGTCGCGCTGCAGCTCCGAGTGCGGGTCCGGCTCGAAGTGGAAG
>DASRTX010000077.1:0-22485 GCA_035655715.1 Myxococcales bacterium
CGCCACCACCATCCTCACCGTCGCTTGCGTCCTCAAGGAGGGGACGGGGCCGCTTTCACTGCGCAGGCGCGTCGAGGCCGCAATCCTCGCCATCACGCTGGTGTCGGTGGCGGTCCTCGAGTTCAGCGCGGCCCAGGGACGATTCGAGATTCCCGGCGTGCCCCGCTGGCCCGTCGCGGCGCTCTTGCCCTTCCTGCTCTGGGCGGCCGTCCGATTCGGCCCGCCCGGCGCCAGCTTGTCGGTCCTCACCACCACGCTCGCCGCCATCTGGGCGACCACGCGCTCCTCGAGTTCCGCCTGGGTGGCCGGCGCCGATACCGCCATCGCCCTGCAGATCTTCCTCAGCGCCATCGCCGTCCCGCTGATGTGCCTGGCCGCGCTCATCCAGGAGCGGGTCCGCGTGCAGCACGCTCTCGCCGAGCGGCTGCGCTTCGAGGAGTTCCTCGGCCCGCTGCTGGCCGCCTTCGTCCACCTGCCCAGCCACCTGATCGACGACGCCATCGGCCTGTCGCTGCAGCAGCTGGGCCAGTTCCTGCAAGTCGATCGGGTCCTCTTGCTCCAGTTCTCGGCGGAGAACTCTCACCTCGACATCTCCCACTCCTGGGCTGCCCGCGGGTTCGACGCCTGGCCGACGCTCGATCCCAGCCACAACGCGCCATCCGCCCTGGAGCGCCTGCTCCAGGAAATGCCCCTCGTGCTGTCGCGATCGCGAGACGCCGCCTCCGCGCGTACCGACGTCGCTTCCAGCGTGACCATTCCGCTCGTCGCCACGACCAGGGTCCTGGGCGGGCTGGCCCTCGAATCGATCACGGCCGAGCGGACCTGGCCGGAGGAGATGGTCCAGCGGCTACGGCCGGTGGCCGAAGCCTTCGCCAATGCCCTGTCGCGCAAGGAAGCCGAGGACGCCCTCCGCGCCAGCGAGGGGATGAAATCCGCCATCCTCGCCTCCCTGAGCAGCGGCGTCGCCGTCCTCGACCGGGCCGGACACGTCATCGCGGTCAGCGACAGCTGGACGCGGCTGGGAAAGGATCCCAGGACGGCGCCGGTCGCGGGTGCCGGCGTGGGCGCCGACTATCTGGAGCTCTGCCGCCAGGCGGCAGGCCGGGGCGTGGGCCACGCCGTGGCCATCCTCGCCGGCGCCGGGGAGGTGCTGGCCGGAACGCGGAGCGCCTTCTCCTTCGAGTACGCGCCGGCGGCGTCGCCGCTGGAGCGCTGGTTCGCGCTCTCTGTGGTGCCGCTCAACCGGCCCGAAGGCGGCGCGGTGGTCTCGCACACCGACGTCACCGAGCGGAAGCACGCCGAGGTGCAGGCCCAGCAGAGCCGCCAGCAGCTGGCCCACTTCGCGCGCGTCTCCACCATGGGCGAGCTGGCGGCCTCCCTGGCGCACGAGCTGCGCCAGCCGCTCACCGGGATCATGACCAACGCCCAGGCGGCGCGCAGGTTCCTGGACGGGTCCCCTCCGGACCTCGAGGAGGTGCGCGGCGCCCTTGGGGACATCGTGGCGGACGATCGGCGGGCCGCCGAGATCATCGAGCGGCTGCGCGGCATGCTGCGCAAGGATGAGGCGCGGCAGGACCCCGTCGACTTCCATGATCTGATCGGAAACGTGACCGGTCTGTTGGGCAACGACGCGATCATCCGCGGAGTCAGGGTGGCTCTCGACCTGGCGCCCGCGCCCGTGATCGTGCAGGGCGATCGCATCCAGCTGGAGCAGGTCATCGTCAACCTCGTCCTCAACGCGATGGAAGCGATGTCCGAGGTCCCGGCGGAACAGCGCAGGGTGGTGGTGCGCACCCACGTGAACGACGGCGGCCCCGTCCAGGTGGACGTCGAGGACGCGGGAACAGGGCTGCCGGACGGAGATCCGGAAAAGGTCTTCGAGCCCTTCTACACGACCAAGCCGACGGGGATGGGCGTCGGGCTCTCGATCGCGAGGTCGATCATCGAGGCGCACGGCGGCGCAATCTGGGGCGCCAACAATGCCGGGCGCGGCGCGACCTTCTACTTTTCGTTGCCGAGAGCCGTCGAGGCCACCGCGTGAAGCGACCCGCGACCATCGCCATCATCGACGACGATCCCTCGGTGCGGCGCGGCGTCGAGCGGCTCTTGCGGTCGGCCGGCTACCTGGTGGAAGGGTTCAATTCCGCCGCCACCTTCCTCGCCCGCGATGGCGCGCGTGCTCCCGACTGCATGGTGTTGGACGTCAGCATGCCGGGCCAGGGCGGCCTCGATCTGCACGAGGTCCTGCGCGCAGCCGGACACCGCTTCCCCGTCATCTTCATCACCGGCCACGGCGAGGCTGCCATCGAAGCCAGGGCGAGGAGAGCCGGCGCCGCCGGCTTCGTCACCAAACCCTTCGACCACGACCAACTCATCGGCGCCATCGAACGCGCGCTCGCGAATCGGCGGGAACAGCGAGGCTGATGCTCGCCACCCGGGACAGTCTCCCGCCCGGGTGGCGAGCGGACCGCTAGAACATGTACCGCGCGCCGAACTGCATGCGCCAGCGTGACACCGTGGGCCCGTAGACCGTCTGGTTGATGGTCGACGGCGCGGTGAAGCTGTACACCGGTCGCCGGTTCACCTGGTCGTAGCCCACCGCGCGCAGGAAGGCCGTGGGCGCGTTCTCGAAATTCGCGACCTGGTCGATGTGACCCCAGCGCGGATTGAGGAGGTTGAGGACGTTGAAGATGTCCCACTGCACCTCGATGCGCTGGCCCCACTTGAACTCCGGAGAGGTCCAGGAGAGGCGCGTGTCGAAGAAGTCCTGCCATTGGTTGCGGCAAGCGCCGCGGGCCACGAAACCGCCCTGGGCGTCGCGGAGGCACGACTGCGAGTTGATGAAGCTGCTCAGGGCCGCATACTGCCCCGGGTTCTGCAGCGTGATCTGCGACTGACTGGCGGGCACGAACACCAGGTCGTTGCCGTTGACGCCGTCGCCGTTCACGTCGCCATTGACGGTCCAGGTGTAAGGCAGACCCGACATGCCGATGTAGGAAAGACCCACCAAAAAGCCGTACGGCAGTGCCGCGGTACCCGTGACGGTGACCTTGTGCGGCCTGTCGAACGCGGAGGGACGCACGGCGCGGTTGTCCAAGCTGCCGTCCACCGGAGCGAACTGGAAGTTCGAAAAAGCCTGCGAGCTGGTGAACGAAATGCGATCCATCGAACGGGCGTACGTGTACGCAACGCTGATCAGGTAGCGCCGGCCGAAGGGCCTTTGAAGCTGCAGCGTACCGCTGGTCACGTGGCCGCCGTTCTTGTTGAAGATCTCCACCGCGTTGGTCATGTTGACGGTGTCGATGCGCGTGGAGTTCGCCCGGAAGGGAGTGGTGCCGGTCACGTTGCCCGCGAAGGTGCCGTAGATGGCGCGGCCGTCGCCGTCATATCCCTGCGAGACGAGGTTCTGGTCGGTGATGTACCAACCGTTGATGTCGCGCGTGTAAAGGAAGTCGGCCGAGCCGATGATGCCGAAGGGGAGACGCTTGTCCATGCCGAACGCGACGCGGAAGTTCTGCGGATACTTGGTGTCTGGGTCGATGTAGTCGACCTCTCCCACGTTGGTCGGCGCGGTGGGCGTCCCCGTGCCTCCGGCGCAATCCGAGGGCTGCTTGGAGGCATCGGGAGTGAACTTCGGCACCACGCCCACGCGGGTCGCGGGATCGATGGCGCAGGTGAGCTGCACCTGCGAGAGGCCGTTGATGGAGTAGGCGTTGGAGACCCAGACGTAGGGAGGACGGCCGGTGAAGACGCCCGCCCCGCCGCGCAGCACGGTGTTGGCGTTGCCTTCGACGTCCCAGTTGAACCCGATGCGCGGAGACCAGAGCAGGTTCCCGCTGGGAACCTTGCCCGTGTCGATGGGAAGCGCCGCGGTGAGCAACTGCTGGTTGGTGTTGGCGTGCGACAGGAAGGGCACGTCCATCCGGATGCCGGGCGTGATGGAGAGGTTGTCCATCAGCGACCACTCGTCCTGCAGGTAGAAGCCCCACTGCGCGACCTTGAAGTTGGCAGTGCCGGGCTCCTGATCGGGGCTCACGCCGAACCTGCGCTGGAAGGAGGTGGCCTTGCCGTTCTCGAGGGAGGTGTCGACGCGAACGCCGTTGACGATGGGGCAGTCGGTGTTGTTGATGCAGTCGAACGTCCAGGCGCCGGTGGCAGCCTGCAGGAAGACGTTGCGGAACTTGAAGAACTCGTTGCCGGTTCCTGCCGTGAGGCGGTGCTGGTTCATCGCCCAGGTCAGGTTGTCCTGGAGCTGGTAGACGTCCTGGTCGAGGATGTTGGCCTGCGAGAAGCGCTCGCCGCCCGCTGCCAGCCACGAGTCCGAGCTGCCGGCCTTCCCGGGGGCCTTGACCAGGATGAGCGGCGTGTTCTCCGGCAGTGAGCGCTCGTCGCGGATGATGGAGACGCCGGCCAGGAACTCATTGGAGAACCGGCCCTCGTCCCAATTGGTGGTGAGCTTGACGCGGCCGGTGTTGGTGTCGTTCGCCTGCCCGTAGCCGCCGTTGGACATCTGGAAGCCGTCGCGCAGGTTGCCGACGCTGATCGCGCCCGTGGCGGGATTGAGCGTCGCTGCGCTCGGCGAGGTCGGGTTGCGGAGGAGGACGTCCTGCGTCGCCTTGACGTTGTTGTACGACAGCTCCAGGTGGCTGTTCTCGATGGCGCTGGAGGTCACCTTGAGGAAGATGTTGCGGTCGGGCGTGCCCAGGTTGGGCGCCACGGAGCTGCCGGCGTTGATGCCGTACTTCTGCGAGAGGAGGGTGGAAAAACGCTGCGCGTCGGCGGCGTCGAAGCCCAGCCTCTGCTTGTCAGCGGCGGAATCGCCGCTGAGGTTGTTCGCGCTGGTGAAGGCAGCCTCCTTCTGCTGGATGTCCACCGAGGCGAAGAAGTGCGCCTTGTCCGGGATGATGGGGCCGCTCAGCGTTCCGCCGAACTGGTAGGTGTTGTAGGCGCCGTAGTTGGGATCGGCGTAGTTGCCGTAGACCCCATTCTGGGTGGAATACGCGTTCTGGTTGGTCAGCGCCTTATCTTGAAGGTAGCCGAACAGCGATGCATGCCAGTCGTTGGTGCCGCTCTTGGTGACCGCGTTCACCAGGCCGCCGACGAAGCTGCTCTGGCGCACGTCGAAGGGCGCCACCTGGACCTGGAACTCCTGGATGGCCTCGAGCGAGAGCGGCTTGGCGTTGGCCTGGCCGCCGGGCGTGCCGGAAGCGGCGAGGCCGAAGAGGTCGTTGTTGGCGCCGCCGTCGATCTGGATGTTGTTGAAGACCTTGTTCTGGCCGGCGATGGAGATGCCGCCCGCGTTGGCGGTGACGCGCGGGTCCTGCTGGACCAGGTCGGTGAAGTTGCGGCCCTGCAGCGGCAGCTCGGTGATCACCGCGCTCTTCATGGTCGTGGTGGCTCCGGTGCGCTTCTTGTCGCCCAGCTGGTCGAAGTGGGCCGTGACCTTGATCTCCTCGGTGTACGAGGGGTGCATCGACACGTCGAAGTTGACCCGCTGCCCGAGGGTGAGCTGGATGTTGTCCTGGACCGTGGGTTGGAACCCTTCGGCGGTGGCGGTCAGCGTGTAGGGGCCGCCCGCCGGCACGTTGTCGAGGAAGAACTGGCCCGAAGGGCCGGAGGCAGCTGTGAAGGTGTCACCCGTGGCGGTATTGCGCAGCTGCACCGAAACGCCCTTCAGCGGGCCTTTTTCGGCGGCAGTGACGGTGCCGGTGATCGCTGAGCCGGTCACCCCCTGCGCCAGCGTTCCCGTGGCAACAGCCACCGTCAGAAGTACGGCAACCCTCGCGACCTTCTCACGAATGTGTCGGTGCATGGACTCCCCGGTGCGCGCGTTAGCGATGCGTGTGGACGTGCCCCACCCCGAGGCGACCCAATAGCCCGAAACCGAACTTGAGGTCGAGTACCCGCGTGACGGATTTCACGTCGCGGAAGGAAAGCAGCGTTCTTTTGCCGAGTTACAAAAGCGGCGGCGCGCCGCGGCTTGCTGCCCGCGACGCGCCGCCGGAAAGCCAGTCAACGCCCGTCTAGTTGCCGCTGACGATTGCGTCAGGAGCCGAGTCGCCGTCGTGGCCGCCCGAGCGGCCGCGGTGAGTCGAGACGGTGAACCCGGTCATCCGCTTCACGCCATCGCCGAGGTCGACGATGAACGCATAGCGGCCCGCGCTGAGACCGCGCAGCGGCGTGAGCAGCACGTAGTTGCCGGCGACGAAGGTGAACAGGTTGGCGCGGACCAGTCGTCCGTGGTCCAGGGTCCAGGCGCCGGCGGGCTCCGGGGTGCCGGGCACGCCGTTGACCACCGGGGCGACGAAGAGGTGGGCCGCGAGGTTGGCGATCCGCGCGCTCGCGTCGGTGAGCCGGAAGCGGACCGGCACGATGGCGCGGTCGTCGAAGACCGAGCTGCCGTCCGCGTGCACCGGGTCGAGCAACCCGGACCACGCGAACTGCACCTGCACGTGGAACGAAGCCGGCGGGCTGCTGTTGCCGCTCGCGTCGGTGGCGCTGCATCTCACCGTGGTCATGCCGGGCGCGAACACGCTGCCGGAAGCGGGGGCGCAGGAAGGCGCCACCGCGCCGTTGACCAGGTCCGAGGAGCTGGCCGTGTAGGTCACGGTCGCTCCGGACAAGCTGCTGGCGATGGCCGAGAGATCGCCGGGAACCAGGAGCGCGGGCGGCTTGGTGTCTTGCACGGTCACGCTGAAGGAGCCGGTGGCCGTGTTCCCGTTCGGGGCGGAGGCCGAGCAGGTGACCACGGTGGTGCCGAGGGCGAAGACGCTGCCGCTGGCGTGGTCACAGGTGGTAGGGAGCGTGCCGTCCACCGGGTCCGACGCAGAGGTGGTGAAGTCCGCCGTAGCCCCCGTCGGCCCGGTCGCCTCGGCGACCATGTCAGGCGGCAGGACCAGTTCCGGCGCCGCCACAGCGACCACGGTCACGGTCACGAAGGCGGTCGCGCCGCCCGCCTCGTTGGTGATCAGCAGCTGGAGCGTGTGCGTGCCGACCGTCAGCTGCACGGCCGCGACCGCGGTGCTGGCGAGCACGACGTCGCCTTCCAGCCACGTGTAGGTCGCGTCCGGCGGAGTGGAGGCCGATCCGTCGAGCAACACCGGGGTCATCGGTCCGGTCGCTTGAACCGTCTGATCGGCGCCGGCGTTGGCCACCGGCGGGACCACCGGCGGCTTCGCCGGATGGCCGGCCCAGCTCACGGCGTTGGCGTAGAGCTTCTGGATGTTGGCGTCGAGCAGGGAGGCGCCGTCGATCATGTTGGGCACCAGCGAGAACTGCACCACGTGGCCGATGCCGAACTCACGGGCCAGCACCGCCGGACCGCCGCGCGGCGCGCGCATCAGCACCGACGAGGGCTGGTCCGCGAAGGAGTGCTGCGCGCCGGCGTCGTGGCCCTCCGCCTGGAAGACGATGGGGGACGGGATGCCCGCCAGCACCGGGTGATCCACCTGATCGAACTGGGGGGTCCAGGTCATCGAGCAGCCGCTGCAGTTGTTGGAGATGCCGCCGTAGCCCTGCAGGCTGAGGTCGGGCATGGAGTTCAACATCGCGTTTGCATATTCGAAGCCGTTCCACTGTGCCGCGACGAAGCCGCCACCGTCGTGCACCCACGCCTCCAGCGCCTGCTGCGCGGCGTCGCCCAGGGCGACGCTGGGATCGGAGTTGAGATCGACGACGCAGTCGAAATCGTGCAGTGCCGGCGTAACCCCGTCCCAGTTGTAGTCAGGGCGCTGCCACTCGGTCACCTGGTTGCCGGCTGCGCTGAGCGCGCTGACCAGCCCCGTCGTTCCCGAAGTGTCCGCGTCCTTCAGGACGAGCACGCGGAGCGGCGCTTGCAGGGCGCGCTTGGAAGCCGCCGTCGGTTGCGCCGTCTTTTCGCCGCCACAGGAGAGTGCTGCCACGCACAGTGCCGCCCGCCAGATCGTTCGCCACGCTGTCATGTTGTCGCCCCTCGTGCGCCAGGCAGGATTTCGCCGGACGCACACGAGGCTACGCGGCACAGCCGATGGGGACGCAAGGGAGCGCCCGTCAGGTTGCCTGTCGCATTCTGGCAGGAGGTGAGACAGGGTGGTTGCGCCTGCCGAGGGAGCGCATAGCGGGCACGCGCATCGAAACCGCCTCCCCGCTCCGACGTTGGGGTGGGGCGCTCGGCTAGCCAGCCGAAGAGTGTACAAAGGTGCGCCTGTTTGGGTATGAACGAGGCGGAACTCCTTCGCGCGAGGGTGCGATGACATACCGGCGACACGTTCCGTTTCTTGCGGTGTTCCTCCTCTCCGCCGCGGCGATCGGGCAGCAACAGCCCGCTGCCGCTGCCAACCAGACCCCGGACGTACCCGTCCCGAGTTCGGCGCCGCCGCCGACGGACCAGGCGGCGCCCGACACCAGCGCCGGCGGGCGCAAGCCGATGCAGGAAGAGCTCACCGTCACCGGATCGCGCATCCGCCGGAAGGACCTCACGACGCCAGCGCCGGTGACGGTGGTGACAAGGCAGCAGTTCGAGGAGAGCGGCAGGCTGACCATCGGCGACTTCCTGCAGACCCTCCCCGAGCAGGGCAACGCTCCCAACTTCCAGCTCAACACCGGCGGCGTGAACTACGGCGCCGACGGCACGACCCGCATCAACCTGCGCAACCTCGGGGTGCAGCGCACGCTGGTGCTGATCAACGGACGGCGCGTCGTTCCGGGCGGTCTCGGCGCCTCGGCCGCGGTCGATCTCAACACCATCCCCACCGAGGCGGTCGATCGCATCGAGGTGCTGAAGGAAGGCGCATCGGCGATCTACGGCTCCGACGCCGTGGCCGGCGTGGTCAACGTGATCACGCGGCGCAACTTCAGCGGCACCAACCTCGGCGCGCAGTACGGGGTCTCCGGCCACGGCGACGCCCAGACCTTCGACGCCCACGCCACCACCGGCCACAGCGACGAGAACACCAGCGCGCTCTTCTCGGTGCGCTACTTCAACCAGAAGGATTCGTGGCTGCGCGATCGCAGCTGGGCGCAGCAGGCGCTCGATTACAGCTACGACAGCGCTGGCTGCTCGCCCGGCTCGTCGCGATGTGTCGTCCCGGGCGGCAGCAGCCGCACCCCGGAGGGAACGATTCGCATGCCGCAGGACCCGAACACGGGCCAGCCCGTCTGCAACGGGAATCCGCTCTGCGAGCAGATGGTGGCGTACGCGAACGCGAACGGAGGATGGAAGCCGAGCACCAACTTCATCCGCGACCCGAGCGGGCCGGTCTGCGGAAACAACGGCCTCAACCAGAAGGAGTGCTTCCGCCTCTTCGGCACCGCCGCACCCGCGAACAACCTGACGGGCAACGACGCCTACAACTTCGCGGCCGACAACTACCTCACCATTCCCTCGCAGACCATCCAGGCCTGGTCGAGCGGCGACGCGAAGTTCTCCCCGGCGCGCGTCTACTACGAGGCGTCGTACACCTCGCGGACGTCGACGCAGAACGCGGCGCCGATGCCGCTCAACCCCGCGGACTACAACAACATCGTCGTCTCGAAGGACAACGTCTACAATCCCTTCGGAACCGACATCAACTTCCTCGGCCGGCGTCTGGTCGAGTTCGGCAACCGTACCTACTCCGAGGCCCTGGGCAACTTCCGGGTGGTGACCGGAGTCGACGGCACGCTCCCCTCCTCCACCGGGCCGCTCGAGGGCTGGTACTGGGACGTGTACGGGAACTACGGCCGGACCGAGGGCACCTTCACGACGGGAGGGTCGTTCCGCAACTCGCGCGTCGCGGCCGCCGTCGGACCGAGCTTCCGCGACGCGACCGGCGCCGTGCACTGCGGCACTGCCGGCAACGTCATCGACGGCTGCACGCCGCTCAACCTCCTCGGCGGACCGGGCAGCATTCTTCCCTCGCAGCAGGACTTCCTCGGCTTCAGCGGCACCTCGCGCGCCTACGACATGCTCTTCACCGTGGCGGCAAACACGGAAGGCGAGCTGTTCAGGATCGGCGCCGACCGGCCGGTGTCGCTGGCGATGGGCTACGAGTACCGGTTCCAGGAGGGCTCGCAGATCGCGGATCCGATCGTGCAGGCGGGCGATTCGGCGGACTTCAACTTCAAGACGACCAAGGGCCACTTCTACTCGAACGAGGCGTACGCCGAGCTCTCGCTCCCCATCCTCGCCAACGTGCCGTTCGTCGATGCGCTGGAGGCGACTGCCGCCGGCCGCTACGTGAACTACAGCACCTTCGGCGGGAACTTCAGCTACAAGCTCGGCGCCCGCTACACGCCCGTCCGGGACTTCACCGTCCGCGCCACGTATTCGACCGCCTTCCGCGCTCCCAGCATCTCCGAGTTGTACCTGGGCGGGAACGAGACCGATCCGGCGGCGACAGACCCGTGTGTCGACCTGACCAATGTTCCCGCTGACGTCGCGCAGCGGTGCCGGGCCAACGGCGTGAAGGGCAGCGGCTCCGCGGACACCGGCGTACAGGAACTGACGCGGCAGAGCGGCAACACGAATCTGCAGGCGGAGACCGCGAAGAGCTACACCGCCGGCATCGTCGTCCAGCCGAGCATGGTCCGGGGCCTCTCGATCACCGTGGACTACTTCCACACCGCGATCGACAACGCGATCGGCTTCATCAGCACGCCGTACATCCTCCAGGGCTGCTTCATCGGCGGGTACCAGCCGTTCTGCAGCCAGGTGAATCGCAACAACTCCGGAGCCATCCAGTTCGTCAGCAGCTCGCCCACCAACCAGGGGCAGCTCACCACGGCGGGCGTCGACTTCGCGGTGCGGTATTCGATTCCCACGGAGATGGGTCGCTTCGCCTTCTCGCTCGACGGCAGCTGGCTCGCGTTCCTGGACAGCGCGGTCACGGTGGGCGGGCTTCCTACGGTGCACGGCAAGGGCTACTACGACCTCGGCGCGCTGCCGGCCTGGAAGGGCAACCTCGGCATCGACTACGGGATCGGCGGCTTCGTGGCTGGGGCGGTCGGACGGTACGTGGCCTCGTTCACCCAGTGCTCGAATCCCTATGACCCGACCACCGCGCAAGGCGGCCTCTGCAACCTCACCGACGGCACGATCAATCCGCTCAACCAGTCGATCAGCTCGTTCTTCCAGCTCGACCTGCACGCCGGGTACACCCTGACCACCACCTACGGGCGCACCAATTTCTTCGTCGGGATGACCAACGCGCTCGACAAGGCACCGCCGTACATCTACAGCGCGAACCTGGCCAACTCGGACCCGGCGACGTACGACTACCTCGGCCGCTACGTCTACGGCCGCGTGTCGCACACCTTCTAGATTCCCGTTCCTGTCGCCGCGCGGCGAGCGTCGTCTCGCCGCGTGGCGGGTCCTTCACGGAAACCTGGTTCTGCGCTCGCGCCTACTTCTTCGCGGAGCCCGGCTCGGCCATGTCGCGGTGCAATTTCGCCTTGGCGGTCTCGGGCAGCACCTTCGCGCCCATCGCCTGGACGCGGTTCTTGAGCGAGCCCGCCACCACGTGATCCTTGCCCGCCATCAGCGCCTCGAATCCCTGCAGCGCCACCTTGCCCGGATCGTCCTTCTCCGCGGCGCCTACCTTGGTGTCGTCGAGGCCGGCGCGATGGAAGAAGTTGGTCTCGGTGGGGCCCGGCATCAGCGAAGTGACGGTGACGCCCGTCTCCTTGAGCTCCTCGCGCAGCGCCTGCGCGAAGGATTGGTCGAAGGCCTTCGAGCCGCCGTAGGTGGCCTCGAACGGCGCGGGCATGGTGGAGGCGATCGACGAGGTGATCAGCACGCGGCCGCTGCCGCGGCGGACCATCTCCGGCAAGAAGCGCTTGGCGAGGTGCACCGGCGAGCCGATGTTGAGCGCGATCAGCCTGAGATCGGCTTCCAGATCGGTTTCGATGAAAGGCCCGCCGACGCCGATTCCCGCATTGAGGGCCAGCGCGTCCACCGGCCGCCCGAGCGATCGGACGCGCTCGACCAGTCTCTCGTTCCCCTCGTAGGTGGCAAGGTCCGCCTGCACGCTCTCCACCCGGGCGCCCGAGGCCGCGAACGCCTGGGCCGCCTCGACGATGCCCCCGTCTTCGGCGCAGACCACCAGATCGAATCCGTTGTCGGCGAACACCCTGGCGAGCTCGTATCCGATTCCGTCGGAGGCGCCAGTCACCACGGCGAGAGGCTTCGTTCCTGTCGGGGCCATGCGGGAACGGTGGGATCGGATCGGTCGCGGAGCAAGGCACGCCTGCTACCTGACCGGGCCCAGCCAGATGGTGGTGCCGGTAGGGCCGTCCTCGGCGCGCTCCCATCCCTCGAGGCGCTGGCCGAGCAGCGTCACCACCAGCTCGGAGACGCCATCCAGGGCCAGCGCCGGCCGGCTGGGCGAGACGGCGCGGGCGGCGGTGAGCAGGTCGGCGGCCCGCCGCGCGGCCGGCGACGAGACCGCGGGATGTCCGTTGACGTCCTCGAACACGGCGCCCTCGCCGGCGGCCACCGCGGCGCGAACCACCACGCCGTGGTCCAGCGCGCTGCGGGCGATCTCCTGGGCGAAGCGGGCCGCGGAGAACACCGCCGCATCGGAGCCAGTCCGGCCTTGCCCGCGCTCGAAGGCCACCACCGAGAGCGTGGGGCCCACCTGCGTCGCTGCAGAGTCGTAGGCCTCGAGGAAGGCGCGGGCGCGGTGGGCGACGAAGCCGAGCAGCTCGTGCGCGGCGCGCGGCGAGAGCTTGGGACCCGGCTCGACGATCTCGCCGGCGTAGAAGATGGCGCGCACCGCCGGGTGATGCGGCAGGGCAACGCCGGCCGCGCGCAGGGCGCCGTCCAGCAGCGGCTGGGGCGGATCCAGCGAAAACCAGAGGCGCAGCAACTCCAACTCCGCCGCGGTCTGCGGACCGCGCGCGGCCACTTCGCCCAGCCGCTCGCTCTCGTTGCCCTTTGGTTCCACGGGCGCCGCCGGCCGCCGCGCGCGCACCGTCCAGAAGGGAAGCGCCTCGGGCGGCACCTCCAGGCGGCGCAGCGACCCTGCCGAGACGAAGTCGGCGTCCTGCAGCTCCCCAGGCCCGACGAAGCGCACCGTGCGGTGGGCCCCGTCGCCGTCGGTGGGGCGCGAGAGCACGGCCAGCGAAACGCGCAGGCTTTCTTTTAGCCGATCGGCGAGCTTGCGCTCGTCGAGCCCTGCGGCCTCGGGCCGTACCCGGCCTTGCGCCTTGCACTCGGCGGCGATCTCGCGCACCTCGTCGGTGAGCAGGCGGAAGACGTCGAACATCGACTTGAGGCGCTCGCTCTCCTGCTGCACCACCCGCACCACCGTGCGCAGGCGCTGGCGCAGCTCCTCGAGGAACCGCGGCGCGATCAGCTCCTCCAGGCCCTCGAACTGCACGCGCGCCACGTCCTCCGCGGTGAGCGCTCGCAGGCAGCTGCGGATGCTCACCGAGGTGGTGCCCTCCACCAGCCAGGCGTCGGCGACGGCGCGAAGCTGCGAGGGCAAGAGGAGCCAGAGCAGGCGCGCCTTCGCGTCCCAGGCTGCGCTGACCGGGGCCACCGGGACTGCCAGCTCGCGGCGCTGGCGGGGAGGCCGGTTTTCTTGATGGCCGCCGCGCAAGAGCGAGCAGACGATGTGCGAGAGCGGACCGCCCACCGAGGTGGTGAAGGCCAGCGCGCCCTGCTCGCGGAAGCCCTGCCGCGACTGCGCTTCCAACAAGTACCGCTGGTCGACGCAGAAGACGTGGTGGGCCTTGTTTACCTGCACCAGCCCGGATGCTCCGAGGGCGTGACCGAACGTGAGCAGGCCGCCGACCGGGTTGGACCAACCCTCCGCCATCCGCTCCGCGCTCCGGTCCCAACCCAGCCCGAGCGCGAGCAGGAACGAGAGCTCGATGCTGGGGAAGGCGTCGTGCACCACCCCGAAGGCGCAGGAGGTGAAGGTGGCCACCGGCATGCGCGCGTCGTCGGCGCAGTCGGCCAGCGCGCCGTAGACCGCCGGCGCGAAGACCAGCGGCGCCTTGCGGTGCAGCAGATCCGGATTGGTGGACCCGTCGCCGACGCCCAGCACCTCGGTCAGCGGCGCGGTGCGGTAGCGCGGATTGCGGGAGGAGGCCACCGCCTCGACCAGCGCCTCGTCGGAGGTGACGATGGTGGCGGCGGCCCCGCAGCAGGGGACGGCAATGTCGCTGGCGTCGAACCAGGGCGTGCGCCGGGTGTCGCGGCGGAACGGCTTTCCCGCGTAGATCCCGGCGGGATAGTTGGCGCCCACCTGCGCCTTGCGCTGCGCGACGCGGGAGAGGAAGGACTCCAGATCCGCGGGCGAGAGATCGACGCTGCGCCGGAGGGCGTCCATCACCAGATCGCCCACCGCCAGCATGTCCAGCCCTTGCGCCTGGTCGTCTTCTCCCAGGACGGTGCGGATCTGGTATTGCGAGACGTAGCCGCTGGGGATGATCTGCCCGGCGAGCACCAAGATCGTGGCGGGCCGCTCCGCGTTGCGCGCCGCCCGCACCGCCTCGGCAAAAGCCTGCGCGCCGCTGTCCGAGGTGCCCACGACGAACTGTGCCCGCGCCCGAGGCGAGAGCCCGAGCTGGACCTGAAGCGCCTGGGGCACGAGCCCGATGTTGACGCGCTCGTTGGGATCGAGCCCTGGCATGGAGGTCACCAGCATGTCGGTGATCGACTCGCAGGTGCGGCGGTACTCGCCGCGGCCGGCCAGCGCGTGCAGCGTGGTCAGTGCCCGGTGGGCGGCGGAGGCGAGCAGATCGGGCAGCGCCACCGGCTCGCGGATGCCGAAGGCGCGCTGCCAGTCGTCGGGCTTGGTGCGCCCGTCGTCGCCGCGGTTGGGATAGCGGAAGAAGAGCCGCGCCGCCTCCTCCCGCGCGAGCTCGGGATGGGGCGCGCCGAACCAGTCGCGCCGCCTGCGCGCGGGAGCCAGATCCCGCGGGCTCGCGCTGTACTCGCCTGCGACGACAAAAACCCTTCGTCTCATGTCGCGGCGAGTCAATCACGCGGGCGGGCCACAGTAAATGGGGCCCGTCCCGCGCGATCGACGCCTACTTCAACACCAGGCTGTCGTCGGCCTGCTGGATGAGCGCATCGGCGTCCGGCTGGAGCAGGAAGCCCTGCGCCACTGCCTTCGTCGCGGCTGCCCGCACCGCCTGCACGTAGCCGGCGTGGGTGCCATAGCGCTCCTGCAGCGACGGCCGCGGATCGCCGTTGGCCCTGCGCTCGTCGCGCGTGACCGCGAACGGCACCACGCCGCCGGTGTAGTCGCAGTTCTGCGACTTGTGGAAGCCGGCCGCGGTCACGTTCCAGCCCAAGTACGTGCCGAGCGGAGCGTCGCGCAGCACCACCGGAACGCCGCCCAGCTCGTTGCCGTCGGAGTCGGTGCGCGGCACCAGCATCTTGATCACCTGCTTGATCCGCGGCGGCAGGTTGGTGGGGATGCCCGATCCGTCGTTGGGGTTGAAGAGCGGGCCCCAATCGTAGTCGAGCACCGGGTTGATGAAGGGCGTCTCGCTCTTGCCGGCGATGGTGGCCGACTCCGGCGCGCGCGGCGCCACGTCCTTGAGGATGGGCAGCCCGGTGGGGAATCCCATCTCCTTGATGGTGGGCGCAACGAGATTCCGCTCGTTGTCCCGGTCGCCCTCGTGCTTGCCGCGCCCGTGATCATCGCCGTCGTCGTCGGGCGTGCGCAGGCGCGGGTAGAGATTGTCGGGCGGGAGCTTGCCGGCCATCACCCAGTCGCGGAAGTGGACGCGGATGGCGTTGACGGTCTGCGTGTGCGGGACCGGGTTGCCCTTGAGGGCGCCCGTGCCCCACTTGTTGCCGGGGCAGTTGGGATTGTTGGGGATGAAGTCGAACAGGTTCTGGCCGGCCGGCGTGGTGGTGCCTCCATGGGTGGAGCTGGGGATGTAGTAGCGGCGCACGTTGGCGGGGATGGGGATGTCCTGCTCGGCGTCGGTGCCCACCCACTCGATGCCCAGCTTCAGCTCCCAGATTTCCGCCGCTCCGAAGTGCTCGATCACCTTCGGGCAGGTGCGGCTGGCGCTGCAGCGGTCGAGGATGCTGCGCGCGGGCAGGTTGCGCACGTGGTCTTCGTGGCGGCTCCACCACTGCGGCCCTTCGCTGCCGGCCTCGTAGAGCTCGAGCACGCCGTCGGGCTGCGCCCAGCGGAAGTTCAGCGCGATGCGGCGGCCGGCGATGATGGGCCACATTCCGTCGGAGACCTGGCGCCGCGCCTCGTCCTGGTTGAAGCCCAGGTGCAACCAGCCGCGCAGGAAGTTGCCCGACTGCGAGACGCCGCGGCTGATCGACCAGCGAATCTTGCCGGCCAGCGGGTTGGCCTGGCCGGTGGCGTCCCTGGCCTCGAACTTGAAGAACGACTCCACGTCGCGGAAGGCGGCGAAGCCTATGCCCAGCACGAAGGGATCCCTGGCGGTGAAGACCAGCTGGTAGAGCTTGTTGCCGTCGAAGCCGTTGCGCAGACAGATCTCGGAGGTGCTGGGCGTCCCCGGGAACGGATGCGTCGCGTCGCAGTGCGCCCACGCCCAGTCCGCCGGCGCGATGGTGTTGCCGGTGGTCACCACGCCGCTCATGGTCTCGTGCAGGTGCTCGGTCAGGGTGGCCTGCGTCGTGTCGAGCGTGTTCGGCTTGTAGGGGAAGGGATTTGCCTGCACGAAGAGGCCGGCGGAGTTGGGCCCGGTCGCGGGGTTGATGATGCGGGCGAGCACCGTGCCGGTGATCGGGGTACCGTCCTTGTTCACCGCCACCGGCACCTTCACCCAATCGTTGTTGGTGCGCGTCTGGTCGGTGCCGCCCTGGTTGTCGCCCTGCCAGCCGCTGGAGATGCCCACGTCGCCGAAAGCCTTCTCCGCGTCCACGATGGTGATGCGGCCGCCGCGGTTGGGCACGTCGTGCCACATCAGGCCGCTGGCCTTGTTCATGTCGACGGGCTTCACGATGAAGAAGGTGGCGGTGTACTCGACCTTGCCGTGCGCGTTGCGCGGCGCCAGGGCGATGTCCTGGATGATGGCGTTGAGGGGATCGGCGGGGTCGAGCTCGCCGAAGGCGCGGCCGGCCAGCGTCTCGTATTGTCCAGCGGTGCCGAAAGTCGCGCCGCCGAACGCGGGCGAGGTCCTGGTGTCGATCACGAACGAAGTCACTTTCGCGAATGCCGGCGTCGCCAGCAGCAGGGACGCCAGCAAGGCGGGAATTGATCTCATGTGCGCAGCTCCGGGCGTTTGTGGGACGGCGGCGGCGACCCTAGGCGCGCGGCGCAAAGGGTCAAGACGCAACGCGTGGAAAACAGGCGCGAACGCGCTCCGCCGGCTCGGCCGCTGGACGTGAATCCAAGCCCTTGGCCGTCACCTGTTTCGAAGTTTGTCAGAAACCGAGCACGTTCAGTCCGAGAGTGGACAAACCGGAGAGCAACACGGCAGCGGAGGCGGCGCGGCCCGCGCGGTTCCTCGGAGCCGAGCGGAAATAGAGCGCGGATCCGACGAGGACGATGGCGAGCTCCAGCAAGGACGCGATGGCGCGGTGATCCCAGAGCCCGAGCCCGATGGCCGGACCCGCGCCAGGCACGAGCGGCAGGTCGGGCCGGTGCACCACCGCATCGAGCACCCAGTGCGACATCACCACGCCGGCCAGCACCAGCGCAGCGCGTCGGCCCCAGCGGAAAGCCGCCGGAAGCGCGAAGACCAGCGCCAGCGCCGCGGCGCCGAGGAGCGAGTGGGTCCAGGGAATGTGGAACAGCCCTTCCCCGTAGCCAGGCGGAGCGCCCGGAGCCCGCTGCATCCGTTCGACGCCGACGGCGAAGAGCGGGACGAAGACCACGTCCAGCCATTGGCTCGCGAGCATCAGCGCCCACAGCGGCGCGGATCGGTCGCGCGATCGCACCGCGGCCGCGAAGGCAAAGTGGCCGGCGATCACCGCGATCGTTCCGCGCGCGCGTCGAGCACGCCGCAGAGGCCGACGAAGAGCGCAAGGCCGAGCACGAAGGACATCGTCTTCCCCTGTCGAAGATCCGTCAGTGCGGGATTGTACGTCGATGGCGACGGAGTGAGGTGCGTTGCCGATTGCCGCGTGCGCGGGGCGTACCTAACTCCGCCCTGTGTTCGTCTGGCTCCTGCTCTGGGCGCTGAGCTTCGCGCTGATGATGCTCTACGTCGGGAAGATCGCGCCCGACGAGGCCCTCTTCGCGGCCCTGGGCAGTGCCGTCGCTGCCACAGCGTCGAAGATCGTGCTGGAGAAGCGGCTGGCGCCCTTGCGCGCACAGTGGCGCTGCCTGGCGCAGATCTGGCGGCTGCCGAAGTATCTGGTCAGCGGCACTTGGGAGGTGCTGCTGGTCCTGGCCAGGCAAATCTTCCTGCGCAGGCCGGCCGACTCGCTGACATACGGCGTTTCCTTCGAAGTGGGCGGCGACGACGACGAATCCGCCTTCCGGCGCGCACTGGCCATCGCCTACACCACCGCCACCCCCAACTTCGTCATCCTGGGGATCGACCGCGAGCGCGGGCTGCTCGTCTATCATCAGATATTGAAGGGCCCCATCCCGGAGATGACCCGGCGCCTGGGAGCGAAGCCATGAGCGCGTGGCTCGCCGGCGCCCTGGCGCTTTGCGCCGGCCTCGCCCCCTGTGCCGCGGTGGCGCTGCGGGCGCAGGACGTGATGGAGCGCGTGGTCGCGCTGGAGATGGCGTCGGTGCTGGTCACCCTGGCGCTGGTGATGCTGGCAGAGGCGATGCAGCGCACCCTCTTCCTCGACCTGGCGCTGACGCAGGCGCTGCTCTCGTTCGGCGGCGGCCTGGTGTTCGCGCGCTTCCTGGAGAGGTGGGTCTGATGCACGCCGCGGTCGCCACGCTGGGGGCGCTGGCCGCCTTCTTCGCGCTGGCCGGCGCGCTGGGGGTGTGGCTGATGCGCGACGTGTACCAGAAGCTGCATTACCTGACCCTGCCCTGCAGCATCTCCGTCTGGTTCCTCTGCGCGGCGATGTTCGTCGGAGAGAAGCAGAAGCAGGCGGGCGTGAAGGTGGTGCTGATCTCGCTGGTGCTCTTCTTCATGAACGCGGTGGTGACCCAGGCCACGGCGCGCGCCGCGTGGGTGCGCAAGGAAGGGCGCTGGCCGCCGCAGAAGGCGCCGCCTCCCGCGCCGCCCGAGGCAGCGGAATGATCGGCGCGCTGCAGCTCTTGCTCTTCATCCTGCTCGCCGTCTCGGGGATGCAGGTGGTCCGCACGCGCGAGCCGGCCTCCCAGGCGGTGGCGGTGAGCTTCTACGGACTGGTGCTGGCGCTGCTCTTCTTCCTCCACCAGGCGCCCGACGTGGCGCTTTCGCAGATCGCGGTGGGAGCCGTCGCGCTGCCGCTGATGATCCTGCTCGCGCTCGCCAAGGTGCGCAGGGCGGAGCAGGCGCGCGAGAAGGAGACGCAGCGGTGAAGGCGCTGCGACTGTTGCTCTTCGCCGCGGGCGCGCTGGGACTGGCGGCGGCTTTCGTCGGCGCGGGCCGCAAGCTCCCGCCCGTCGGCTCCTACGCCGGCGCCTATGGCGAGGTGCTCAATGCCGTGGCCCTGGGCGAGCGGCGCGCCACCGACGTGGTCTCCGCGGTCAACTTCGACTACCGCGGGCTCGATACGCTGGGCGAGGAGTTCATCCTCTTCACCTCGGTCCTGGCGGTGGCCACCATCCTGCGCCGGCAGGAGGACGAGGAAGACGAGGAGGACGAGCCGAAGTGGGAGCCGCGCAAGGCGCCCGAGAGCGACGCGGTGCGCACGCTCGGCGGCGTGCTGGTGCCTTTGATGGTCTCGTTCGGGCTCTACATGATCTCGCACGGCGCCGTGTCGCCGGGCGGCGGATTCCAGGGCGGCCTGGTGCTGGCCAGCGCGCCGCTGGTCGTCTACCTGTGCGCCACCGCGAAGACCTTCCTGCGCATCGCGCCGCCCGGCTTGACCCGTGCCGGCGAGTCGATCGGCGCCGCAGGCTACGTGCTGATCGGCTGTCTCGGCGTGCTGGCGGGAAAGACGTTCCTCGAGAACGTGCTGCCGCTGGGAACGCCGGGGAACGCCTGGTCCTCGGGGACCATCCTCTTCCTCAACCTCACCGTGGGATTGGCCGTGGCTGCCGGCTTCACCGAGCTGCTCTCCGTCTTCGTGGAGGAAGTGCTGAGGCGGGAAGCGTGACCGACCTGCTCTCCGTCCTGCCCTACGCCGTGGCCGGATGGCTCCTGCTCTGGGGCCTCTACGGCATCGTCACCAGCAAGAACCTGGTCCACCTCGTCATCTGCCTGGTGGTGATGCAGTCGGCCACCTACGTGCTGCTGCTCGCCATCGGCTACAAGTCGGGTGCGGTGGCGCCGGTCTACGCCGATATGCCTCCGGGCACGCCGGCGGTGGACCCGCTGGTCCAGGCGCTGATGCTCACCGACATCGTGGTGGAGGCCACGGTGGCGGCGCTGCTCTTGGCTTTGGCGGTGCAGGCCCACGAGCGGGGCGGCTCGCTCGATCCGGCCAGGCTCGCGCGGCTCAAGGGATGAGCATGCAACTTGCGCCCTGGACGGTGGGGGTCCCGCTCTTCTTTGCCGCGCTGCTGGTGGCGCTGGGCGAAAAGCTGCCGCGGCTGGTGGCGGATCTGATCGCCCTGCTCGCAGGAGGAGTGACCGCCGCTGCCTGCGCGCTGCTCTTTCGCGCGGCGCGCTCCGGCCCGGTGGTCTACTGGTTCGGAGGGATCCGCCCGCGCTCGGGCGTGAGCCTGGGCATCGATTTCGCCATCGACCGCATGGGCGCGGGCCTCGCCACCCTGGCGGCCGTGCTGGTGATCTGTGCCCTGCTGTTCTCTGCCCGCTACTTCGAAAAGCCGCAGGCTTCGTTCCAGGCGCTCCTGCTCGCCTTCCTCGCCGGCATCTGCGGATTCGCGCTCACCGGCGACCTCTTCGACCTCTTCGTCTTCTTCGAGCTGATGAGCACGGCCGCCTTCGGGCTGTGCGCGTACAAGAGCCGCGAGGTGGGGCCGCTGCAGGGCGCGATCAACTTCGCCACCACCAACACGGCAGGCGCGTTCCTCACCCTCACCGGAATCTCCCTGCTCTACGCGCGCACGGGAGCGCTCAATTTCGCGCAGATGGCCCGCTCGATGGGGCCACACGACGCGCTGGTGCTGGTGGGCTTCGCGCTCGTCTGCACCGGCTTTCTAGTCAAGGCCGCCGTCGTCCCCTTCCATTTCTGGCTGGCGGACGCACACGCCGCCGCGCCCACGCCGGCCTGCATCATCTTTTCCGGCGCCATGGTGCAGGCGGGGCTGTACGCGGTAGCGCGACTGCACGGCGCGCTCTTCGCCGCGCCCCTCCCGGGGTTCCGGCCTGCTCTGCTCGGGCTGGGGATCGCCACCTGCGCCACCGGCGCCCTGCTCTGCTACGCGCAGCGCCACCTCAAGCGGCTCCTGGCGTTCTCCACCGTCAGCCACTCCGGCGCCATCCTCTGCGGCATCGCGCTGGTCGATCCCTCCGCGTACGCGGGCGCGGCGCTCTACGTGGTGGGCCACGGCTGCGTGAAGGCGGCCCTGTTTCTCTGTGCGGGCATGATCCTGCACCGCCTGGGATCCGTGGACGAGGTCATGCTGCACGGCCGGGGAGTCCGTCTGCCCTGGCTGGGAGCGCTCTTCGCGCTCGGCGGCCTGCTGCTCGCGGGGGCGCCGCCCACCGCGTTGTTCCTGGGCGACTCGATGCTCGATCACGCGCTGAAGGGACATGCGGTGGCGCGGGCGGCGCTGGCCCTCTCTTCGGTCGTCACCGGCGCTGCGGTGCTGCGCGCCTGCGGCCGCGTCTTCCTGGGATGGGGTCCGCGCGAGCCGGACGCGCCCGGCGGCGGCGAGACCGACGAAGAGCCCGAGACCGACCGCGGGCCCATTCCCTGGTCCATGTGGCTGCCGGCCGTCTTGCTGCTGGCGCTCGCGTTCGCATCCGGCCTCGTTTCCCGGGAAGCTGCCGGGCGCGACGCGGCGCGCATGCTCGATCCGCATGCCTTCGCGGCGCAGATCCTCGACGGCGCGCCGCCCGCGCTGCCCGCCCCGCCGCCGGAGGAGCCGCTGGGGCCCGGCCTCCTGCACGCGGCCGGCACGGTCGTCGCGGCGGCTGCCCTCGCCGGGCTCACGCTGGGGCGGAAGCGGTTGCCACAGGCCGTTCGCGGCGCCGTCGCCTCCGTGTGGTCGCCGGCCGCGGCGGCGCTGCGCGCGCTGCACACCGGGGAGGTGGGCGATCAGGTCGCTTGGCTCACGCTCGGCGCCGCGATCCTGTGCGGAGCGCTGGCACTCCGATAGAGTGTGCGCGATGCCCGGCGACGAGATCTCGGCGCGGGTCGAGCGGCTGGAACTGCCCTTCGACGCGCGCGGTGTGGATGGCTACGGCACCTCCAGGTGGCACCTCGGCGTCGCCTTCCGCGCCCTCTCCTTCCTCTACCGGACGTACTTCCAGGTGCGCTGCCAGGGGCTCGAGCACATCCCCGTCCGCGGCCGTGCCATGCTGGTGGGCAACCACTCCGGCGGCATCGCGCTC
>DASRTX010000078.1:0-2207 GCA_035655715.1 Myxococcales bacterium
AGCTGCGCGTCGGCGACGCGCTGATTGGAATCGAGGACCTCCGCCGCCGCTGCGTGATGACCACCTTCGACCCGGACACGCTCGATCAGGACGTCGGCGTGCTGCGCGACATCCACGTGCGCTTCGGCGGAGTGCTGGCGCTGAACTGCCTGGTGCTGCGCGCCGCTTCCATCCGCACCGGCGACTCTGTCGAGCTGCTTCCCGCCGGCCGCGAGGACTGGAGCCGGGTCCGGTGACTCCACGGCGCGAGCGGCCGCGCTGCGGGTGGGCGGGATCCGATCCGGCGATGCGCGCCTACCACGACGAGGAGTGGTGCGTCCCCGCCCACGACGACCGGGTGCTCTTCGAGTTCCTGACGCTGGAGGGCGCGCAGGCGGGCTTGTCCTGGAGCACCATCCTGCGCAAGCGCGAGACCTACCGGAAGGCGTTCGCCGGCTTCGACCCTCGCAGGGTGGCGCGGTTCGACGCCGCGCGCATCGTCCGGCTGATGCAGGACCCGGGCATCGTGCGCAACCGGGCGAAGATCGAGTCCACGGTGGGCAACGCGCGAGCCGTGCTGGCGGTGCAGCAGGAGTTCGGCTCCTTTGACGCGTATCTGTGGCGGTTCGTCGGCGGCCGGCCCATCCGCACGCGCAGGCGCAGCCTGAGCGACCTGCCGGCCAGCACGCCCGAGTCGGACGCCTTGAGCAAGGATCTCCAGCAGCGGGGCTTCCACTTCGTCGGCTCCACCATCTGCTACGCGCTGATGCAGGCCTGCGGGCTGGTGGACGATCACGTCCAGGGCTGCTTCCGGGCGCGGCGGTAGGAATCTCGCGTATCATCCGGCGCGGAGGTGAACCATGCGTGTCCTCGCCATCGCCGTCCTCGCCGCCACAGGTTGTGGAGCCGCCGCGGACCTCCTCAACGGACAAGGCAATTGCACCGCGGCTGTCACCGGGGCCGTCGCCCTGCCGAACGTCAGCTGCATCGCGTCGGCCGGGACCGACAGCAACGGGAGCGGCAACGGCGCCGTCGCCTTCAACTTCACCAACCCAAGCGGCTACCAGTTGGTGGTGGGCGTCGGTTTCAGCGGCGCGCCTGCCGTGAAGACGTACTCGAACACCGACAGCGGCGCGAAGTCCGGCGTCGAGGTGATCCAGAACGGCAGCGCCCAGACCTGGGCGGCGCTGGCCGGACAGCCTGGCGCCAACCAGGGTAGCTACACGCTGTCGATCACCAGTCTGGGCAGTCAGGTCAACAACCCCGACGGCGGGCCCGGCTCAGTCTTCCTCACCGTGCACGGGACGCTCAACGCCACCCTTCCCGCCATCACCGGCACCGGCGCTAGCGGCACCGCGACGATGACCGCGACCTTCTAGGACAAGCAGCGCAGCACTTCCGCCACGCTCCACGCCTGCGCGATGCACCCCCGCGGAAAGTACGGCGGCTCGGCGTCGAAGATCTCGGCGATGCTCCCCACCCCGAACTCGCCGAGGTGGGCATCGAAGCCTTGGAGAAAGGGCCGCACGTCGTCGGTGGGAAATGTCTTTCGCCACGCATCGACGAAGGGTCCGATCAGCCAGGCCCAAACGGTACCCTGGTGGTACGCCGCGTCACGGGAGCGCAGGCTGCCGGCATAGCGCGGCTGATACGCCGGTTCGCGCGGCCCCAGCGAGCGCAGGCCCACCGGCGTCAGCAACTCCGCCCGGACCGCGCGCAGCACCGGCTCCCAGCGGTTGCGATCGAGCACCGGATGCGGCAGCGAGATGGCGAGGAGCTGGTTGGGCCGCAGCGACGGATCGTCCCCGCCTTCCTCGGCGTCGACCACGTCGTAGAGGTGGCCGCGCTCCTCGCAGAAGAAGCGTTGGTTGAACGACGCGCGCAGGCGCTGTGTCGCTGCGCGAACCGCGGCATCGCCACCGGACCATTCGTCGAGCAGGCAGAGCGCGTTGTAGAAGAGCGCGTTGATCTCCACCGCCTTCCCGCGGCGCGGCGTCACCACCCAGTCCTCCACCTTGGCGTCCATCCAGGTGAGCTGGTAACCCGGCGCGCCCTGCCGCAAGAGCCCGTCGCGGGGATCGACGCCGATGCCGAAGTGCGTGCCTTGTAGATGCCGTGCGACGATCTCGTGGAAGAGCGGAAGCAGCTCTTCCACCAGCGAGCCATCTCCCGAGACGCGCGTGTAGCGGTCGACGGCATGGAAGAACCACGGCGTCGCATCGGCGGTG
>DASRTX010000079.1:0-11406 GCA_035655715.1 Myxococcales bacterium
CAAGCGGGTGCCCATCAAGGTGCCCAACGCAACGCAGGCGGCGACCGGCCAATGTCGCCCGATGCTGCCGCGCCAGTTCCCTCCCTTCAAGATGCTGACCACGTTGACGGCGATGTTGGGGATCACCGTGACCAGGACGGCGCTCTTCACGTCGAGCAGCAGCGTCACCAGCGGAGTGGAAATGATGGGGAAGCCCAGCCCCATGGTGCCGTGCATCAGGCCGGCGCCCACGACGATGGCCAGGATGGCCCCCAAGTTTCCCATCGAGAGGGCGGTGGAGTTCAAGCCGCGAACCCTACCGCAAACCGGATCTCCTCTCCGAGAATCTGAGGAGCTTCTGAGCACGGATCGTACCTGCTAGGGTGCGCCGCATGCGCATCGCCGTCACCGGCGGCAGCGGCCAGCTGGGCACTCTCGTCCTCCGCCGGCTCGCCGACGACCGGGCCGTCAAGGAGATCGTCGCCCTCGACGTGCGGCCGCCGCTGATCGTCTCGGGCAAGCTGCGCGACGTCCGCGCGGACGTCCGCGACGCGAACATCGGCGAGCATCTGCGCGGCTGCGACGCGCTCATCCACCTCGCCTTCATGGTGGCCAAGCGCGGCGCGCGCGCCTCGCAGGACGACGTCAACATCCGGGGCAGCGCCAACGTCTTTCGCGCGGCCCTGGCCGCGGGCGTGCGGCGCATCCTCTATTCCTCGTCGGTGGCGGCGTACGGCGTGGTCCCCACCCTGCCCCTTCCGGTCACCGAGGACGCGTCGCGCACGCGCCAGCAGGACTTCTGGTACGCCTGCGCCAAGTTCGACGTCGAGGCCGATCTCGACGCGCTGGAGCGCGAGCATCCGGATCTTTCCCTGACGCGCTTCCGGCCGGCCATCCTCATCGGCCGGCGCATGGACAACCAGCTCGGC
Source organism: Myxococcales bacterium (assembly GCA_035655715.1). Classification (GTDB taxonomy): domain Bacteria; phylum Myxococcota; class Myxococcia; order Myxococcales; family 40CM-4-68-19; genus 40CM-4-68-19. The sequence goes on from DASRTX010000079.1 coordinate 909, forward strand.
GCACTGCTGCGCCGTGGGCTCCTGCCGGACGGCGCCGCCCTCCCGCTGGTCTGGGACGAGGACGCGGCCGACGCGTTCTTGCTCGCGCTCAGGACCGGAGCGCGGGGCGCGTTCAACCTTGCCGCCGCCGATCCACTGCCTGCGCGCGAACTCGCCGATGCCGGCGATCTGCGCGTCGTGCATCTCCCGCGCGGGGCCCTGCGCGCCGTCGATCGCATGCTCAGCGCGCTCCATCTCCTCTCGCCGATGGATCCCGGGTGGTTCGCCGCCGGCGACGTCCGGCTGGTCTACGCGAGCGAGAAGGCGCGCGCCGTCCTGGGTTGGAAGCCGCGCTGTCCCACCGCCCGCGACGTGATGCGCTGCCACGCTGAGGTCGTGCCCCGCCGGCTCGATCGCCGCATCGCCGTCTTCGCGCGCGTGGTCGATCGCGCCTCGCGCAAGGAGCCGCCCAGGCCGGAGCTGAAGGACTATCGGTCGGTCATCCACCTCGATCTCACCGGGCGCCGCGGCGGCGACGTCACCGTGCGCGTGGCCGACGGGCGCGTGCGCCTGGGGCTCGGCGCGCCGCGACCCGCCAGCGCGGCCATCACCATGAAAGCCGCCACGCTGCTCGATCTGCTCGCCGCCCGCACCGACGTCGCCACCGCCCAACTCACGGGCAGGATGCGCGTGGAGGGCGAGGGCCACGCCTCGCTGGTCATGGGCGGCCTGGTGGCCGGCTTTCGCACCGCCGGAAAGCTTCCCGGATTCCGCGGCTGGTCGGCGCGCGAGCTCCAGCGATGGATGGCCTCATGAAGTTCTCCGTCTTCTTCGAGATGCAGCTCTCGCATCCCAGCCGCGCCTCCGAGGCGCAGGTCTTCCGCGACTGCGTGGAGCAGGCCGTGCTCGCCGACGAGCTGGGGTACCACTGCGTCTGGGAAGTGGAGCACCACGGCCTCTACGAGTATTCCCATTCCAGCGCGCCGGAGGTGTTCCTCGCCTTCGTCGCGGCGCGCACCAAGCGCATCCGGCTGGGTCACGGCGTGACGCTCCTGCCCCAGCGCTACAACCACCCGCTGCGCATCGCGGAGCGCATCGCCACCCTCGACATCCTTTCGGGTGGCCGGGTGAACTGGGGCACCGGCAAGTCGTCGTCGCTGGTGGAGCAGATGGCCTTCCAGACCCGACGCGAAGACCTGCACGACGAATGGCTGGAAGCGCTGCAGATGATCCCGAAGATGTGGTGCAGCGACGTCTTCGAGCATCGCGGCCGCTTCTACCAGGTGCCGCCCACGCAGGTGATCCCCAAGCCGCTGCAGCAGCCGCACCCTCCCATCTTCGCGGCCTGCTCGCGGCCGGACACCGCGGCGTTGATGGGAAGCCTGGGCATCGGCGCGCTCAACTTCGCCTTCGGCAGCGACGAGTACCTGGCGCAGAAAGTCGCCGAGTACCGCGCCGCCTCGGAGACGGCGAAGCCGGTGGGACGCGCCCAGACGCGCTGGTTCGCCTGCACGCCCGCGACGCTGGTGCTGAAGGACGACGCGCGCGCGCTGCGCCACGGCACGCGCGGGGCACGCTTCTTCCTCAATGCGATGGGCAAGTACTACTTCGGCGGCGATCGCCCCATCGGGCCGCTCGACGTTCCGCGCGACGACCTGAGCGACGCCGAGTTGGAGGAGGCGCGATCGCTGCGCAACGCGCCCGGATCGCAGCTGGCCACCATCGTGGGCGACCCCGTGGCGGCGCGGGAAAGCGTCCAGCGCTTCGCCGACATCGGCGTGGACGAGCTGATCCTGGTGATGCAGATGGGCACCGTGCCGCACGAGCTGATCCTCGAGTCGTTGCGAACCTTTGCGGAAGAGGTCCAGCCGCACTTCGGATGACCTTGACACCATGACAGCATCTGGTTAGATCGCTGTCATGATGCTCGAACAGCTCTCCGAACGCGTCGCCGCCGAGCTCTCGGATCGCGGCTTGCTGGGCGCCGCGGCCGACGCGCGCATCTCCGCCGCGCCGGACGCGCGCACGGTCCGCTACTACACGACTCTGGGGCTCCTGGACCGGCCCCGCATCGAGGGGCGGCAGGGCCACTACGGCGAGCGGCAGCTGTGGCAGCTGCTGGCCATCAAGGCGCTGCAGGCGGCCGATCTGCCGCTGGCCGAGATCCAGCAGCGGCTCTACGGCAGATCGGACGACGAGCTGAAAGCGTTGGTGGAGTCGCTGGGTGCGCAGGCGCGCGCCCGCGGCGTGCCGCCAAAGGGCGGCGCACGAATCCCGGTGCTGGGCCTGCGCGAGGTGGTGCTGGAACCGGGCGTGCGGCTTCTGGTGGAAGAAGGCTGGAGGCCCCGCGACGCCGCGGCGCTGGAGACGAAGATCCGCGCGGCGCTGGCCGCGCTCGGAGGTGAGCGATGACGGTGGCAATCCCCCTGGTGGACATCCCTTCAGGCGCCAGGCGCGCGCTGGGATCGCTCGAAGCAGGCAAACATCCCTTGCCGCTGGAAGGCGTGCAGCTGCGCGCGCGGGTCGTCGATCGCGTGGCCGAGGTCACCGTCGAGCAGAGGTTCGGCAATCCGTTCAGCGACCCCATCGAGGCGGTCTATGTCTTTCCCCTCGCCGGCGGCTGCGCGGTGAGCCGGTTCGAGATGCAGATCGGCAGCCGGACCCTGCGCGCCAAGGTGGAAGCGCGCGGCGAGGCGAGGCGGCAATACGCCGAGGCGCTGCAGCAGGGCAAGCGCGCCGCGTTGCTGGAGCAGGAGCGCGACGACGTCTTCACCGTGCAGGTGGGCAACATCGCGCCGGGTGAGTCCATCGTCGCGCGGCTCACCTACAGCGAGCGGCTGCCCTTCTTCGAGGACGGTCGCACCGAGCTGCGGCTGCCGCTGGTGGTGGCACCCCGATACGTGGGCGGCGAGGAGTTGCAGCGCGAGCAGGCCGGCAAGGGCGTAGCCAACGACACCACCACGGTCCCCGACGCATCGCGCATCTCGCCTCCGCGGCTGGCCCGCGGCTTCGACCCCAAGGTCGCGCTCGACATCCAGGTGGAGCTGTTCGGCGGCGCGAGCGAGCTGTCCTGCTCGCAGCACGCGATGAGCGCCTCCGCCACTCCGGAGAGCGCCCGCATCTCGCTGTCCCGGGAGCGCGAGCCGCTCGATCGCGACTTCGTGCTCCGCTGGCAGCTCTCCTCCGAGAAGGTGGAGTCGCGGCTGCTGGTGCACCACGGATATGCCCTGCTCTCGCTGGTGCCGCCCGCGCGCCAAGGTTTTTTGGGCGTGCCCCGGGACGTGGTCTTCGTCCTCGACCGCTCGGGCTCGATGCAGGGTCCAAAGATGGCCTCGGCGGCCCGTGCTTGCGCGCTGCTCTTGCGCACACTGGGCCCGCGCGACCGCTTCGCGGTCCAGGCCTTCGACAACGTGATCGAGACGATGCCGGGCGGTCTGCAGGCGGCCGACGAGGCGGGTACCGACCGCGGCGAGAAGTGGCTCCGCGGCGTCTTCTCGCGCGGAGGAACCGAGCTGGATCTGGCGCTGGCAGAAGCGCTCGCGCTGCTGGCCGGACGGACGGAGCCTTTGGGACGCGCCGCCGTGGTGGTGCTGCTGACCGATGGCCAGGTGGGCGACGAGTCGTCGGCCCTCAAGCGGGTGCGCGACGAGCTGCGCGACGCGCGCGTCTTCACCGTCGGCGTGGACACCGCCGTGAACGCGGGGTTCCTCAAGCGGCTGGCCGCGCTGGGCGGTGGGACCAGCACTCTGGTGGAGCCGGGCGGCCGGCTGGAGGAAGCCCTGCAGGCGGTGGGCCGCGAGATCGGGACGCCGCTGGTCACCGACCTGCGCGTCACGGGCGAGATCGCGCAGGCCGCGCCGGCGCGGCTGCCCGATCTTTTCGCGGGGCGCGCCTCCGCCGTCTTCTTCCGCCACTCGGGTGGTCCGGTGAAGGTGGCCGGGCGGCTGGCGAACGGAGATTCCTACGAAGTGGAGTTGGAGCCGCGCGAGGCGCCGCTGCTCGCCATCGAGCACCTGTGGGCGCGCTCCCGCGTCACCGACCTCGAGGACGAGTACCGCGCCACGCGCGCGGATGCGATCAAGCAAGAGATCGTGGCGCTGTCGGTGAAGCATGCGGTGCTGACGCGGTTCACCGCCTTCGTGGTGATCGACGAAGAGTTCGTGAGCGGCAAGGGCGCCCCCCGCACCGTGGTCCAGCCGGTGGAGATGCCGGCGGAGTGGGAGCTGCCGGAGCACGTGATGGTGGCAGCCGGTCGCATGATGCCGATGGCCACCGCCTCGCGGGCGCCCGCCGGCGTGCCGCCGCCCGTGCGCGCCATGGCGAAGCGCGGGATGCTGAGCCAGACGGTCTCGACGGGTGCCTTGCTCCACTCGGGCGGCGGCCGGGCCGGGTTCGAGCCCGAGCCCGCCACGCCGGCGCAGAAGCAGCGGGTCCGCGACACGCTGGAAGCGTTCCTCGCCGCTTTCGCCGATTCCAAGGCGGGCCGCGGTCCCGCAGAGGGGCTGGAACAGGCGCGAGTGGCGCTGCTCCGCGCGCTCGGTGAATCGCTGGCCCTCGCCACCGCGGTGCCCTTGCTGCAGGCCTTCTTGAGGTCCGCGGCCCTGGAGCTGATCTCGGCGCTGTCGCAGGGCGGCGCCACCGCGGAGCTGCTGGACCGACACACGCGCGCCCTTCTGCGGGCCCGCGACGAGGCGCGGATCGCGCTGGGCGAAGGCAAGCCGGCCGCCGGCAGCTTCTGGGAAGCGTCGATCTGAGGTATCTGGCGCGCGGCATGAAGACGAACGCCGCGCGCATCCTCGATTCGCTGGGCATCCACTACGAGCTGCGCGACTACGAGGTGGACGAAGACGATCTCTCTGCGGGGTCGGTGGCGCGCAAAGTGGGGCTGCCGCCCGAGCAGGTCTTCAAGACGCTGGTCTGCCGCGGCGATCGCAGCGGCGTGCTCTTCGCGGTGGTGCCCGCCGACGCCCAGCTGGACTTCAAGGCGCTGGCGCGCCTCACCGGCGATCGCGGCGTGGAGACGGTGCCACTCAAGGAGGTGCAGCCCCTCACCGGCTACATCCGCGGCGGCGTGACCGTGCTGGGGGCAAAAAAGGAGTACCCGGCGTACGCCGACGAGACCATCGAGCTCTTCGACGTCATCTCCGTGTCGGCAGGAGCGCGCGGGACGCAGATCCTGCTCGCGCCCGCCGACTACGTCCGCGCCTCGAAGGCAAAGCTCGGCCCGCTCACGCGCTGAGCGCCAGCGACTCCTGGGTGGTCGCCAGGGAAACCGCGCGGGCGATCACCGCGGGATCGTGCAGGGCGCGGGAGTGGCCCGCTCCGGGCAGCGTCTCCAAGCGGGCGCCGGGCCAGGTCTCCGCCAGCAAGCGGCCTTCGGCGAACGGCACTTCGCGATCGGAGGGATCGTGCAGCACCACCGGCCTCGCCCTGTGCTCGTTCGCCACCAGGCGGAGGATGTCGTACGAGCCGCGGCCTCCGACCCTTTCGTCCAGCCTCGCGAGCATGCCCGCCGAGGATTGGGGAGAAAGCCCCAGGGCCGCGCCGAATCCGCGCGCGTAGCGGGGCAGATCCACCGGCGGCGCGATCAGGACCGTGCGCCTCGCCTGCAGGCCCGCGGCCAGCGCGAGGGCGGTGGCGGCAGCGCCGAAGGAGTGCGCGATCACCGCCTCCACCGGCCCGACGCGGCGGCCCAGGCGCAGGATGGCCTGGGCCATCTCCACCACGTTGGTGCGAGCGCCGCCGGAGAAGCCATGGGCGGGCAGATCCGGTGCGGCCACGTAGCGACCCGCGCGGAGCAGCGGCGAGACGAAGTCGGAGAGCTGATCCGCGTTGCCGTTCCAGCCGTGGATGAGGAGCACGGTGGGGCCGTCGCCCCAGTCCCAGACGGTCAGGTCCGGGCCGACTTCACCCGTCACGGTGAAGCGGTGTGCCATCGGCGGCGGCGAAAGGATGCGCCGAGGTTTGAGGAAGAGGCGCAGGGCCAGCCGCTGGGCGAGGGCGGGCGCGACCAGATCGACGGTGCGCAAGCTCCCGGAAAGGAAACGACCGGTCGTGCTCTTTTGTAGCCGTGCGAGACTCCTCGGGGTCATTGCATCCTCCTACGATCAGCTCAGGGACCGCGCGCTCTCCACCATGCGCGCGTAGGCCTTGCGGGCACGGCTCGCCGCGCGCGGGTCGCGCAGCAGGCGGCGCGCCTGGTGGAACACCAGATAGACGCCCATGAATTCGAACGCGAACTGCTCGACGTCGAGATCGCGGCGGAAGTGGCCGGTCTCCACGCAGAGGGCCGCGGCGCGGGCGATGGTTTCCAGGAGTCGGCGCTCGTGCGCCACCACCAGCTCCCGCACGCGCCCTTCCCGATCGTCCAGCTCGGAGGCAGCGGCCACGAAGATGCAGCCGCCCGGCAAGTCGGGATCGGTGGCCCAGCGGATCCAGCGCTCGAAGAGGGCGTTGAGGCGCGGCAGGCCGCGCGGCTCGCGGAAGGCCGGCACCATCACGCTCTCCACGAACTTGTCGGCGCCGGTCTGGAGCATCTCCATCTGAAGATCTTCCTTGGAGCGGAAGTGCGCGAAGAGGCCGCTCTTGGACAGGCCCAGCTCCGTCGCCAGCGTGGAGAGGCTCAGGCCTTCGAGGCCGTCGCGCGCCGCGAGGCGGAAGGCGGTGTCGAGGATGCGGTCGCGCGTCTGCAGGCCCTTGCTCACGGCCATGAGAATACGACCGGTCGTGCTTTTCTGTCAAGCGGATCGTGTTAAGCGACCTGGGTGCGGGCCGAATCCAGCGCTCACGGCGAGGTGGAGCGGCTGCTCTGGCGTCCCGACGGCACGCGGCGCATTCCGCCCGTGGCAGCCTTCGATCGCGCCGTCTCACGCCTGCGCCGCGGCGCGCTCTGGCGGCTCTGCGAGCTGAACGCCCACGGCCCCATCTACCTGATCCCGACGCGTCCGTTCCTGCTCGCCCTGGCGCGCCGCATCCGCGCCTTGGGCGCGCGCGACGTGCTCGAGGTTGCGGCCGGCGATGGCCACCTCGCGCGCTCGTTGCAGCAGGTGGCGCCGGACCTTCGCGTCCTCGCCGCCGATTCCGGCGCCTGGACCGAGCCTCGCGCCCGCATGTCGCCGCGCGAGCGGCTCAGGTTCCGCGGCAAGACAGTTGCGGGGCTGCCGCCCGGCAGTTGCGTCCTGCACCTTGGAGCGCTCGAGGCCATCCGGACGCTGCAGCCGGATCTCGTGCTGGCAAGCTGGCTGCCCCCCGGCCCCCTGCTCGGCAGCGTGATCCGCGCGTCGCCGCTCGTCCTGGAGATCGGCGCGGGGAGCGGCATCACCGGCGACATCCGCTGCTGGCGCTATCCGCACGAATTCTGGGACGACCTGGATCCTCTGGGCCGCTGCCGCCTCGACGAGCGCCCGAGCGAAAAGCTCCACACGCACGTGACGCTGTATTCCCGCTGAGTTTCGGGGACACCTTACGATCAATTACGTATGGTGTCCCCGAAACCCGGCGATGGCTACCCTTCCAGAGCACGCAAGTATCGCGGGGGGTCCGCACATGGCAAGACGCAGCACGCTCGCCCGGATCGTCGATTCTTCCTTCGTTCGCGGCGCGGCCATCGGCTACGTCGCCAGCAAGGTGCTCGATTCCGTCAGCGTCGCGCTCTACGACCGCGAGGCCCCGGCCACGCGGGATGCGGAGAATGCCGCCCGCGGCTACCGCCACGTCTACGAGGTCGCCGTCGATCAGCTCGCGCGCGCTGCGGGCAAGGAGCTGGATCGCGAGCAGCAGCAGATCTGGGGCTGGCGCTTCCACCAATCGTTTGGCCTGCTGACCGGCCTTGCCTACGCAGCGCTGCGGCGGAAGAAGCCTGGCATCGGCGCCGGCATGGGGCTCGTCTTCGGGGCTGGCTTCTTCCTCTTCGCCGACGAGCTGTTGATGCCGCTGTTGCGGTGGAGCCCAGGCCCGCGCGCATTCTCCTGGAAGGTGCACGCGCGGGGCGCCGCGGCGCACATCGCGTACGGCGTGGCGGCGGAAGCGACGGCCCGGGCCCTGGATCGCGCAGCCGCCGCGATCTGACAGGCGCGGCCGTTCAGATGCTTCCCCTGGCGGCCGCCTCCGCGGCCGACCGCGCCAGGATCTGTGCGCCCAGGCCGAACGCCGCGAACCGCTCGTCCCTGGTCAGGCCCTGCACGTACCGCTTGTAGATCTGCTGGGCCACCACCGCCGTCTTGAAGAGGGCGAAGCAGTAATAGAAGAGCATCGAGGGGAGCGCGCGATCCGATGCGCGGGCATATTCCTCCACCACCTGCGCGCGGGTCAGGCTGCCGGGCAGGAAGGTGGGGCCGAAGGCGAAGGCCTTCATCGGCTCCGCGTCGCCCTCCTCCACCCAGTAGCCGAGCGCCGTGCCCACATCCATCAGCGGATCGCCGACCGTCGACATCTCCCAGTCGAGCACGCCGACCACGCGCGTGAGGTCCTCGGGATCGAGCACCAGGTTGTCGTACTTGAAGTCGTTGTGGATGAACGCCGCGCCGCTTTCGGGTGGAATCCGCTCCGCCAGCCAGCGCGCCATCTCCTCCACGTCGGGCACATCCTCGGTGCGCGCGTCCTGCCACCTGCGCGTCCAACCTTGAATCTGACGAAGCACGTAGCCTTCGGGCTTGCCCTCCAGCCCCGCGGCGCGGAAATCCGCTGCGTGCAACGCCGCCAGCGTTTGCGCGAACGAAAGCCCCAGGCCTCGGGCCTGCGGGGCGGTCACCGGCACGCGAGGCGCAGGTCCCCTGAGGATCGCGCCGCGCATCCGGTTCATCAGATAAAACGGCGCGCCCAGGATGGCGGGATCGTCGCAGAGCGCGATCACCCGCGGCGCCAGGGGAAACACGCCGTGCAGCTTGATGAGGATCCGCGCCTCGCGGCCCATGTCGTGCGCGCTCTTCACCTGGCTGCCGAAGGGCGGCCGGCGCAGGACGTACTCGCGCCCGCCGGCGAGGATCAGGTAGGTGAGATTGGAGTGGCCCCTGGGGAACTGCTGCTGCGACAAGCCCTCGACGGAGAGTCCCTGCGCCCGCATCCACTCCCCGAGCCGCGCCAGATCCAGCTCTTCCCCGGACCGGACTTCCTTCGCCGCGTCCAGGGTCACTTGATGTCCACCCCGAACCTGCGCAGCACCTGGCGCGCGACCACGCCCTTGTGCACCTCGTCCGGACCGTCGTAGATGCGGGCTGCGCGCTCGTGCCGGTACCAGAACGACAGCGGCGTGTCGTCGGTGACGCCCAGCGCGCCGTGCACCTGGACGGCCCGATCCAATGTCTGTTGCAGCACGCCGGCGACGAAGTACTTGATGGCGGAGATCTCCACGCGCGCCTCGCGCTGGCCCACCCGCTCCATCTTCCAGGCCGCGTGCAGCACCATCAGCCGCGCCGCATCGATCTCCGCGCGGCTCTCCGCGATCCAGGTCTGCACCGTCTGGCGCGTGGCGAGCGGCTTGCCGGGCGCGAGCTCCCGGCGCGCCGCGTGCGCGCACATCATCTCGAACGCGCGCTCGCAGATGCCGATCCAGCGCATGCAATGGTGGATGCGGCCCGGCCCCAGCCGCGCCTGTGCCAGGGCAAAGCCCGCGCCGCGTCCGCCGAGGAGGTTCTCCTCCGGCACTCGGCAGCCCTCGTAGCGGATCTCCGAGTGCGTGGGCCAACCCTCGCCGGCATGCCCCATCACCGGGATGTTGCGCACCCGCCGGAATCCCGGCGTATCGGTGGGCACGATGATCATCGAGGCGCGCAGGTGCGGCGGTGCCTCGGGCTCGGTCACCGCCATCACCACCGCGAACCGCGCGCCGTCCGCCGCGCTGGTGAACCACTTGTGGCCGTCGATGGTCCAGTGGCCGCCCTCGAGCACGGCGCGGGTGTCCATCCACACCGGATTGGACCCGGCGTGCTCCGGCTCGGTCATCGAGAAGCAGCTGCGGATCTCGCCCGCTCGCAGCGGCTCCAGCCAGCGCCGCTTCTGCTCGTCGCTGCCGGCCAGCTCGATCAGCTCCATGTTGCCGATGTCGGGCGCCTGGCCGTTGACGCAGTAGTGGCCGAGCGGGCTGTGCCCCAGCTGTTCGGAGAGTACCGCGAACTCCTCCAGCGGCAGCTTCAACGCCGGCACCCAGAGCCCCGCCTCCCTCGCCTTCCCCCGCGCCTCGCGCAGCGCAGGCTCCAGCGCCGCCCACGATCCCGCGAGCAGGCCCTCCAGCGGCACCACCACCGTCTTGACGAACTCCCGCGCGCGACCGCGCAGGTCCTGCGCCCGATCCGAGAGCGAGAAGTCCATCAGCGCACCGTGACCAGCGCCGCGTCCGCGAGGTGCGGCGTCTCGTTGAAGGAAGCCAGCGAAAAGCGGCCGTCCGCGAAGAGGAACTGCGAGAACGACGAGTTGCGCACGCGGAAGGCCATGGAGAGCGCGGTGTCGTCGTCGGCGCCGAGCGCCAGCTGCACCGCGGCCGCCACCGGCCCGGCCGAGGTGAACACCGCGATGCGCCTGCCCC
>DASRTX010000080.1:0-11409 GCA_035655715.1 Myxococcales bacterium
CATCCAGATCGTCCCGCCCCCCAGGCTCGCGCCGCTGCCGCCGACGGTGGTGGAGCCGCTGTTCGCGCCCGACGCGCGCGTCAAGATCGGTGAGACGGCGAAGCTCCGGTTCGCCGCACGGGACCGGGCATCCGGACTGCCCGAGTCCCTCGATCATCTTTCCGCAACGGTCTCGCATGGCAAGGACCCGGAGCTGAAGCTGCCGGTCGAAGAGGTGGCGAACGGCGTCTACCAGGTGCCGTTCACTCCTCACGGGCCGGGCCAGTTCACCATCGTCCTCAACCAGGACGGAGCTCCGGTCAGCTCGCGGAAAGTCGGAGTGGCAGGAGTCGCCGGTACTGCAGGGGGGGATGCAGTGGATCCGCTGGACGAGGATCCGCGCGTCTACCGAGCGAGGACGAGCGGTAAGGGAAGGTGGCGCTGATCAGATGTTGCAGGACGTACGACTCACCCCTGGGGGAAACAAATGAACGTTGACGGAAGAGATACGAAGGCGAAATCGAGGAATGGACGGACCATGCTGTACGGAAGCGGCGTGGTCGTTCTGGCAGCTGCCGTGATGACCGTCGCGCCGATGGCTCGCGCAAGCGGCGGCGGTGGCGGTGGCGGGGTGAAGATTCCCACCGGCGCAACGGGGCCCAGCTACGCCCCGGTCGGAATGGGGAAGTTCAACCAGCCGATGCCGCGTTTCGACGTGCTGCCGCGGTTGCCTGTTTCGACGCTCAATCCGCCGCCGTCGGAACAGTCGAACCAGACGCAGCAGGCCGTCGATCCGGCGTTGGGAGGCGGAACCGGCCCCATCGAAGGGCGCCCGCCCGGGCCGCTCTGGGCACACCAGGACTTCTCCCGCTTTCCGCCCCAGGTTGCGGTGGAAGTGAGCATGGAAGGAGCCAAGCTCAACACGACCTACAACCCCGGCGTCCCGTCGAACCTCAACTCGGGCATCAACCCTGCCACGCCGTTCCATCCGCGCTTCCACCCGACGTTGCCGGATCAGACCGCGACCAAGCTGTGGACCTTCAACGGCACGCTTCCGCCCAAGCTGGTCCAGGGGCGTTACGCCGAGCCCATCCTCTTCCGCGAGCACAACAAGCTCCCGGCCGACAAGGCGCAGAACGGCGGCTTCGGAATCAACTCCATCTCCACGCACGAGCACAACGGCCACCACGGCGCGGAGAACGACGGGTTCACCGGCGCCTACTTCTGGCCGAACCAGTTCTACGACTACCACTGGCCCATCGTGCTCGCCGGCTTCAGGACCATGAACACGGACGCGAGCGATCCTCACGCGGGAACTCCCAACGACGACGGGACCAGGACCAACGTGGCGGGTGACTGGCACGAGACCATGAGCACCCACTGGTTCCACGACCACATGTTCAGCTTCACGTCGCAGAACGTGTACAAGGGCATGGCCGCGATGTTCAACATCTACAGCGCGCTCGACCGCGGCAACGAGGCCATCGACGACGGCGTCAACCTCCGGCTCCCCAGCGGCACCGCCAAGGGGTGGGGCAACCTCGACTACGACGTGAACCTCATGCTCGCCGACAAGGCGTGGGATCCCGTCTTCCCCGCGCAGCTCTGGTTCAACATCTTCAACTTCGACGGCTTCCTCGGCGACCGCATGACGGTGAACCTGGTCGACAACCCCTACTTCGAGGTCGAGGCGCGCAAGTACCGCTTCCGCATCCTCAACGCGTCGGTCTCGCGCTTCTTCAAGCTCGCGCTCTCCGACGGCTCGACCATGATCCAGATCGCCAACGATGGGAACCTGCTCCCCCATCCGGTCCCGCTCACCGAGCTCGACGAGATCGGCATCGCGGAGCGGTACGACGTCGTCATCGACTTCTCCCGCTATGCGGTCGGCTCGCGCGTCTACTTCGTCAACCTGGCCGAGCACCAGGACGGCAAGAAGCCGCACAAGGACGTGTCCCTGGCGGACGCGCTTGCCCTCAAGTCGGCCGATCCGGTGGTGGGGAAGTTCCTCGAGTTCCGCATCGTCCGCAAGCCGGCCCTCCCGGACCAGAGCCAGGTCCTCGATACGCTGATCCCCAACCCCGACCTCTCCAACGTTCCCATCGCCCGGTCGCGCACCTTCGAGTTCGGCTCTGGAGGGACGCAGACCACCACGGGCGTCACCTCGTTCACCGGCCCCTGGGGCGTCAAGACCGACAACCAGGGCGCGATGCTCAACGCGGACTACGGCCGCATCTCGGCGGCGCCCTCCGCCGGCACCCGCGAGGTGTGGACGCTGAAGAACGGCGGTGGCGGCTGGGACCACCCCATCCACATCCACTTCGAGGAAGGCCAGATCACCGCGCGCGACGGTAGCGCCTCCAAAGTTCCGGCCTGGGAGCTGGGACGCAAGGACGTCTACCGCCTGCGCCCGGGTGGAAGCGTGACCCTCACCATGCAGTTCCGCGACTGGGGCGGCACCTTCATGGAGCACTGCCACAACACGGTGCACGAGGACAACGCGATGCTCGTTCGCTGGGAGATCGACAACGGCGGGGCGCCCTTCATGGTGCCGCTGCCGACGCCGATCTCGACCCCGCAGGGCTGCACCTACGTTCCTCCCGACGAAATCCTTCCCACCGCATTCTGAGAGAAAACCACATGAACACGACCAAGCTCATTCTGACGGCCGCGAGTCTCTTGGGGTGCCTGTTGCTCGGGGCTCCGGCGAACGCGCAGGCCACCTCCAGCTTCACCGTTCAGACCAGCGGCAGCGTGACCACCTCTTCGGAGACGGTCAACTTCTCTGGCCCGATCGAGATCACCTCCACCATCGTCACCGACCCGTTGGGCGGGCCTCCGACCGCGGTGGTGAGCGTCGATGCGCGCCAGCTCGTCGCCCAGGGGGCGACGACCGGCACGCTCTTCCTCAACTCGGGGCAGGCGATGCTCACCCGGGAGCTGCTGTCGACGGATACCATCCAGACCACGTTCTCGTTCTTTCCCCCCGGGCCTGGCGGGTTCCTCAAGACCAAGACGGCGGTCGTCAACCTGACCCTGACCTACAACCTGACCACGCAGGCGCTGACCAACGCGACGGCGTCCATCACCACCCCGACGTTCCACTAGGGACACATGCGAGCACCATTTGCCGGCGCGGCGCTGTCGTTGGTCGCAATGCTGTCGACGGTCCCGGGGGCTGCCTTCGCGGGCAGCCCCTGGGGGGCCGACTACTTTCCCAACGTCCCGCTGGTGAACCAGGATGGGGTCGTCGTGCACTTCTACGACGACCTCATCAAGGGGAAGACCGTCGCGGTCAACCTCATCTACACGCACTGCACCGGCACCTGCCCGCTGGAGACGGCGAAGATGGCGCAGGTGCAGAAGCTCCTCGGCGACAAGGTCGGCAAGGACATCTTCTTCTATTCGATCAGCATCGATCCGGAGCGGGACACGCCGGAGCGCCTTAAAGAATACGCGGCGCGGTACCACATCGGTCCCGGCTGGCAATTCTTCACCGGCAAGACCGCGGACATCGCCCAGGTGGCCAACAAGCTCGGCCTCTCCGGGCTGACCGACGGCGCCGGCAACCGCGATGGGCACCAGCCCACCCTGATGGTGGGCAACGAAGGCACGGGCCAGTGGATGCGGAACTCCGCGGTGGACAACCCGCAGTTCCTGGCGGCCACCATCAGCAGTTTCTTCGGCTGGAATGCGGGAAAGCCCAAGAACGACTATGCCAGCCTCACCGCGGTGCCGGCTGCCCCCAGCAAGGGCGGGTACCTGTTCCAGACCCGCTGCGCCGCCTGCCACACCATCGGGAAGGGCGACGCGCTCGGGCCCGACCTCGCCAACCTCACCAAGCGGCGGAGCCGGGAGTGGGTGGCGCGGTTCATCATCAGCCCCACCAAGATGCTCGCGGCGGGCGATCCGATCGCGAAGGAGCTGTTCAGCAAGTTTCACGGCGTGCAGATGCCGGATCACGGCATGAACCAGGAGGAGATGGACGAGCTCCTCCAGTACGTCGAGGTGGGAAGCGGGAAACTGCAGGCGCCCAAAGCGCGAGCAGCGGCGGCTCGGACCGCGGGTCGGTGAGAGACAGGCCCGAGAGGCCGATCCTGGCCATGGCGTAGCTCGCCGGCTTTTGTCCGGGTCGGCCTCGGGGTAAATGACGGCGATGCCGCACGCATCGCCGGAGCGGGAGCCGCAGGCTTGACCGCCGCCCCTGCCTCGTTCAGCCAGCTGGTGCCCGAGGTGGTGCAGACCTCGGCGCTGGACTGCGGCCCCGCCTGCCTCAAGAGCCTGCTCGGCGGGCTGGGCATCGAGGTCAGCTACCCGCGGCTGCGCGAGGCCTGCCAGACCGACGTCGACGGCACCTCCATCGACACCATGGAGGAGCTTGCGCTCCAGCTCGGGGTCGAGGCCGAGCAGGTGATGCTCCCGCTCGACCACGTGTTCGCGCAGGAACCCTCTTCGCTGCCCGCCGTCGCGGTGATGCGGCTGCCGGGCGGGGCCACCCACTTCGTCTTGCTCTGGCGCCGCTACGGACCGTTCCTGCAACTGATGGATCCGGCGACGGGCCGCCGCTTCACCACCTGCAACAAGCTCGAGCGCGAGCTGCACCTGCACGCCCAGTCCATCCCTGCGGCGTCCTTTCGCGAATGGGCTGCCACCGACGAATTCACCCAGGTCCTGCTGGGCCAACTGCGCGAGTTGGACGCCGGACGCACACCACAGGCGTACCTCGAGGAAGCGCTGGCGGATCCGGGTTGGGAGAAGATCGCGGCGCTCGATGCGGGCACCCGCGCCGTCCGCGCCATGATCGCCGGCGGCGCCCTGCAGCGCGGCCCCTCGACAGGCCAGGTCCTCGACAGACTCCTCGCGCGCGGAGGGGATGCCATTCCCGCGGGGTACTGGTCGGTACGGCCGGATCCAGCGAGCCCTTCCGGCGAGCCCGCGCTCCGCTTCACCGGCGCGGTCCTGCTCCGCGTCCAGGGCAGGCGTGCGACCAACGGCGCCGCCGAGGGTCCGCTGCCGGCCGACGTCGCGGCCACCCTGGCCGCTTCCAGGGTGCGGCCCGTGGCCGCGCTGCTCGCGGCGTTGCGAGAAGACGGCCTGCGCGTGGCCGCGCTCCTCTGCGCGGGGCTTCTGATGCTCGCCGCGGGCAGCATCGCCGAGGTGGTGCTCTTGCGCGGACTCTTCGACCTGGGGCGGGAGCTGCGGCTTCTCGGGCAGCGCGCGGCAGGGCTCGCCGGGCTGGCCGTGCTCACCGTCTCGCTCGTCCTCGTCGAGCTGCCGGTGGCGGCTGGCGTGCTGCGGCTGGGCCGCCGCCTCGAGCTGCGCCTGCGCTGGTCGCTGATGCTCAAGCTGCCGCTGATCGACGACCGCTACTTCCAGAGCCGCCTCACTTCCGACATGGCGTTTCGCAGCCACGCCATCCACACGGTGCGCGCACTGCCGCGGCTGGCGTCGCAATTCCTCCTCGTCGCTTTGGAGCTCCTCGCCACCACCGCGGCGTTGATCTGGCTGAGTCCCGCGAGCTGGGCGCTCGCCGTGGGGTCCTGCCTGGTCACGCTCTCGCTGGCGCTCCTCCTGCCGGCGTTGCTCGCCGAAGGCGACCTGCGCCTGCAGATCCACAACGGCTCGCTGAGCCGTTCCTATCTCGACGCCATGCTCGGGCTTTCCGCGGTCCGCGTCTACCGGGGCGAGAGGGTGCTCCGCCGCGAGCACGAGGCTCAGCTGGTCGAATGGGCGCGCAGCGGGCTGTCGCTGCAGAAGACGGTGATCGCGGTCGAGGGCGTCCTGCTGGTCGTCTCCAGCCTGCTCGTGGCCGCCCTCGTCCACCGCTACGTGTCTGCCCCGGGCCGGGCCGCGGGCTCCGTCCTGCTGGTGGTCTTCTGGGCGCTGCGCCAGCAGTGGCTCGGGCTCCGGCTTTCAGCGATCACCCGCGTCTGGCCTTCGATCCGGAACCGCGTGGCGCGCCTGCTCGAGCCGCTCGGCGCCGCGCAAGAATCCACCGCGCCCGCGGCGGAGCCAGGTCCCGCCGCCGCCAGCGGCTGCCGGGTCGAGATGCGCGGCGTGGAGGTGCGCGCCGGCGGTCACCTGATCCTCGAACAGGTCACCCTCGCGGTCGAGCCGGGTTGCCACGTCGCCGTGGTCGGCTCTTCGGGTGCCGGCAAGTCCTCGCTGCTCGGGCTCCTGCTCGGCTGGCACCAGCCCGCGGCCGGAGAGCTGTTGGTCGACGGGTTGCCGCTCACGCCGGCGCGCCTCGCCGATCTGCGTCAGCGGACCGCCTGGGTCGATCCGGCGGTGCAGCTCTGGAACCGCAGCTGCCTCGACAACCTGCGCTACGGGATTGCTCCCGAGCACCCGCTCTCGCTGGGCGAGGTCTTCGCCGCTGCCGATCTGCAGAGCGTCCTCGAGGCGCTGCCCGACGGGCTGCAGACGCCGCTGGGCGAAGGCGGCGGGCTCGTCTCCGGCGGTCAGGGCCAGCGGGTCCGCCTCGGGCGCGCGCTCTTGCGACCCGACGTCCGGCTCGCGCTGCTCGACGAGCCCTTCCGCGGGCTCGATCGCGACAAGCGCAGACGCCTGCTCGACGAGGCGCGGCGGATCTGGCGCGGCGCCACGCTCTTCTGCGTCTCGCACGACGTGGGGATGACGAGGAACTTCGACAAGGTGCTGGTGGTCGAGCAGGGCCGCATCGCCGAATTCGGATCTCCCGAAATCCTGGCGGCAGACGGAGGCTCGCGCTACGCCCGCTTCCTCGCCGCCGAAGAGGAGGTGCGCAGGGGCCTGTGGAAAGGTGGCGGCTGGCGGCGGCTTTGGATGGAAGACGGAGGCCTGATCGAGCGACCTGCCGTGGAGCACGACGAGGTTGCCGAGTTGCAACAGAGCGCGCGGCGCGCGCGGGACCGCCAGGGATGACCCCCGCGCTGCGCGAGCAGGTCTCCTGGCCGGTGGAGAGCGCCAACCTCGCGCTGGAGGCGCTGGCGCGGCAGTCGCGCCTCGCCACCCGCGCCGCCGAGTTGCTGCCGCCGCCGCCGATGCCCACCGGACGCTTCTGGCGCCGCGCCTTCGACGAGTGGATCCAGCCTGCCGCGGCGCAGTTGGGAGCGGAGGCCGAGCCGGTCGAACCCATCTATGGCGAGGTCGAATCGATGGTGCGAACCGCGGCGCCGGCGTTGCTGGCGGCCAACCGGGGAGGCGACGTGCGGCTCTACGTGCTGCTCGGGTTCCAGCGCGGAAGGGCGCGGCTGTTGGGCCCCGATCATCGCGTGGCGACGGCCAAGGTCTCGGAGCTCTGCGACGAGCTGCGCTACGAGGAGGACGTCAAGGTCGCGCCCGAGGTCGACGCGCTGCTCGCGGAGACGCCTCTGAGCGGCGCCCACCGCTCGGCGGCGCGGGCGGCCATGCTGGCGGCACGATGTGACGGCCTGCGGCTGCGCCAGTGCTGGCTGCTCAAGCCTTCGCCCGGACTTTCGCTCTGGGCGCACGCAGCGCACGCGCGTGTTCTTCACGCCTTTTTCGCGACGCTGGCCTGCCATGCCCTGCAATACCTGGCGGCGCTGGGGGCGTGGTGGGTCATCGGCGTGGCTGGCCTCTCGGGCCGTTTCGAGCCCGGCTGGTTTGCCGCCTGGGCGCTCCTGCTCTTCTGCGTGGTGCCGTTCCGCCTGCTCGAGCTCTGGTGGCAGGGCGCGTTCGCGTTGCGCGCCGGCGCGCAGCTCAAGCAGCGGCTGCTGCAGGGCACGCTCAAGCTCCACCCTGACGAGGTTCGCGCCGACGGGGCGGGCCGCCATTTCGGCAAGACCAGCGAGTCGGAGAACGTCGAGACGCTGGCGCTCAGCGGAGGGCTCCTGGCACTGCTCTCGGCGGTGGACCTGATCGTTGCCGCCGCGGTGCTCTGGCGCGGAGCTGCTGGTGGGGCGCATCTCGTGGTCCTCGTCGCGTGGTTCGCGCTGCTGCTGGCGCTCGGCATCCGCCACTATCGCCGCCAACGCCGCTGGGCGCAGAGCCGCATCGACGTCACCCACGCGCTGCTCGAGCGCATGGAGGGCCACCGCACGCGGCTCGCGCAGGAGGCGCCGGCCCGCTGGCACGCCGGCGAGGACGAGTTGCTCAGTGAGTACCACGACGTTTCCCGACGCATGGACGCGAGCGCGGCCATCATCGTCGCGCTGGCCCGGCGCGGCTTCTTGCTGCTGGGCCTCTGCGCGCTCGCGCCCGCGTTCATCTTCGGCGCGCCCGCCGCCACCGCGCTGGCGGTGAGCGTGGGCGGCATCCTGCTCGCGACCCGCGCCTTCGAGGATGCGGCGGAGAGCTTCCAGCAACTCTCTGCCGCAGCCACTTCGTTCGAGCAGATCCGCGGTCTGCTCACCGCCGCGGGCCGCACCGAGCCGCAAGGCGCCGTCGCCATGGTTCCGCGACGCGCCAGGGCCGGAGAAGACCGCGGCAAACCCCTGGTGGAGATGCGCGGGCTTGGCTTCCGCTACTCGCCGCAGCACCAGCCGGTCCTCGCGCAGTGCGATCTGGTGGTCCGCCGCGGCGACCGGCTGCTGCTCGAAGGCGCGTCCGGCTCGGGCAAGTCCACGCTCGCCGCGCTGCTGGCCGGCCTGCGCGCACCCACCGAGGGGCTTCTGCTCGTCGACGGCATGGACCGGGCCACGCTCGGCGCCGTCCGCTGGCAGGAGCGCATCACCTTCGCGCCGCAGTTCCACGACAACCACGTCTTCGCCAACACCTTTGCGCTGAACCTCCTCCTCGGCCGCGAGTGGCCGCCCGTGCGCGACGACCTGAAGGAAGCCGAGGAGATCTGCCGCGAGTTGGGCCTGGGCGCGCTGCTCGATCGAATGCCCGGCGGCATCGGCCAGATGGTGGGAGAGACGGGCTGGCAGCTCTCGCACGGCGAGCGCAGCCGCCTCTACGTCGCGCGCACCCTGATGCGGCAGGCGGATCTGGTGCTGCTGGACGAAAGCTTCGCCGCGCTCGACCCCGAGACGCTCTCGCTCGCGCTCCGCTGCGTCTTGCGGCGGGCCGACTCGCTGCTGGTCATTGCCCACCCGTGATCGCCTGGGGCGTCCAGTTCCCCGCCAGCACCTCGTGAAGGCGGACGCGGGCGCCGAGGAGCTGTCCCTGCGCCGCGAGCCGGGCGCGTTCCACGTTGGCGACGATGCGCACCGCGGTCACCACCGTGGTGTAGTCGCCGAGGCCGCGCTGGTAGCGCGCCGTCGCCTCTTCCAGCGCGCTCCTGGCGGTCGCCATCTCCGCCTGCAACTCGCCGGCAAACGCGGAGGTCTTCTCCTCGGCCACCACGGCGTCGTCGATCTCGCGCGCGGCTTCCCGCATCACCCGCGCGGACTGGATCCGGAGGCGCTGCGCCTCGGTCTCCAGCCGCGACACCTCGATTCCGCGCTGCCCGCCGTCGAACAGCGGCCAGCTCATCTGCGCGCCGAATCCCCAGATGCCGGCCCCCCAGATGTTCGAATGCAGGAACTCCACCGGCTGGTAGGTGCGCAGGCCTCCGCGGGCAAAGAGCTGAAGCGTGGGAACCCAGGTGGCCACCTGGGCCCGGGCGCGCTGCTCCACTTCAGCGACCTTCGCCTGCGCCTCTTTCACGTCAGGCCGCCGGGCGATCAGGCTCGCCGCGTCGATGACCGGCCTGCGTGGGAGCGCGGGCAAGGCGGTGTCCGTCGGCAGGTCGCCGCGCGCCTGGTCCTCACCCAGCAACGCGGTGAGCCGATTTTCCAGGTGGCGCTGCCGCCCCTCGACCTGTGGCACCAGCGCCCGGGTTTCGGCCACCTGCACGCGCTGCTGCAGGAGGTCGAGCCTGCTGGCGAGCTGCGAGTCCACTCGCGCCTGGACCAAATTTTCGAGCGAAGACCCGTTGGCGATCTGTCGGCGAAGCAACTCGAGCTGCGATCGCGTCTCGACCAGCGCGAACCAGGTGGCCGCGACCTCGGCGGTCAAGGCCAGCGTGAAGGCTTCTCCGGATTCGCGCAGCGCCGCCTCGCGCTGATCGGCTGCGCCGCGCAGCGCGGCACGCCGTCCGGCAAGGTCCAGATCGTAGGTGGCCGCGGCAACCAGATCCGCCAGCGCGAAGGTGCCGCTGACGTTCTGGTCCTCGCTCGCGAACTGCTCGCGGAAGCGGGAGAGGCTGCCTTCGATGTCGAGGTGTGCCGGCCAGAGCAGCGAGCGCGGCACGGCGGGGTCCAGGCGCGCCTCGCGCAGCCGCAGGCGGCGCTCTTCGAGGCCGAGGTTGGCCGCGAGCGCGCGCTCCACTAGCGCCGAGAGCGAAGCTGAACCGAAGCTCGTCCACCACCCGATGACCTTCCCGGCCGAGGCGGGCGGATCGTCCGCCCGCGCCACGGAAGCGACCGCGAGCGCCGCCAGGAACGCCGCAGTGCGCTGCAATCGCCGCAATCGGGAACAGTTTTGCTGGATCAAAATCGCCTCCGCGGAATTGGCCAGATGCGTCACCAGTGTAGTCGATGGATCGAACCAACCGGCATCCCCTCTCCGGACCATGTTCGCGCGCGGCCCGGAGAACCGTGAATCGCGTTTGGTATTGGACGAAACCAGCATCGCTCGATATGGGCGGGATACGACGCGCGGCGGGCGAGCAAGCGCCCGAGGCAAAAACCCGGACGCGGGCAGGGGGTTGGAGGTTTTTGCAAAAAAGTTGTTTGGATTGATCGCGACTGCGCGTATAGAGGCGGTCGCCGTCGAGATCGCGCCTGGGGGGACCATGCAACAGGACCGAGCTCCGCTGGATCTCCACGAGACCCTCTTCGTCAGTGCACGAAAGCGCTTCGTTCCTGTATACAATTCCAATATTGATGGAACCCGTGAGCTGGTTCTCTATTGCGGGCCGCACGAGATCAGCTTCGACGAGCCCGACCTGTTCCCCTGGGCCGAGAAGCTGATCCAGCAAGAAAGCTTCATGGCGGGCGAGGCCGCCGGCTGGTCCGCCCAGCCCCTCGAATGGCCGCGGGTGAAGGACCTTCTCGAGGCGCTGATGGAGGCCGGGCTCGTCGATCGCTCGCCTCCCGTGAGGACCACCGCGCAGGTGCCCTTGAGCTCCGCGCACCTCGAATTCCTCAAGGCCGAGGAGGAGAGGCCCGTCCTCCCGGCGCCGCGGTTCTGGAATCCGGATCCGGGCGCGGCCGTGCGCGAAACCGTGGGCCGCGATCTCGAGGTGGGCTACGTCGAGTCGGTAATGCCGGTCCATCGACTGGCCCACATCGCGCTCGACCGCGAGGGCCGGCAGGTGGGGGAGATCAACGCCTTCCCCGACCCGCTTCGCCTTCGCATTCCCACCGAGTGGAAGACGTGCGGCTATGCCGGCACTCGTTACCAGGACGAGATGCCGATGAACATGACGGCGCTCCGCAGCATGATCGCGCACTGGCGGCCGGTGCTGAGCGCGGCGTTGGCCGTTCGCGAGAAGTTCCTCGA
>DASRTX010000081.1:0-5601 GCA_035655715.1 Myxococcales bacterium
CCGTCTCCTTCACAAGCCTCGCAGCGGCCGCCCTTCACGTTGAAGGAGAAGCGCCCGGGCTCGTAGCCGTAGGCGCGGGCCTCCGGCGTGCGGGCGAAGACGTCCCGGATGCAGTCGAACACCTTGGTGTAGGTGGCGGGATTCGAGCGCGGCGTGCGACCGATGGGCTTCTGGTCGATCTCGATCACCTTGTCCAGGTGCTCGATGCCGGAGAGCGCCTTGTACGCGCCCGGCGTCTCGCGCGAGCCGTAGATGGCGCGCGCCAGGGCAGGGTAGAGGATGCGGTTCACCAGCGTGGACTTGCCGGCTCCGGAGACGCCGCTCACCGCCACCAGGCAGCCGAGCGGGATCTCCACGTCCACGTCCTTGAGGTTGTTCTCCGCCGCGCCCAGCAGCTTGATGCTCTTCCCGTTGCCGCGCCGCCGCTGCGTGGGGATTTCGATCCTGCGGCGCCCCGACAGGTAGGCGCCGGTGATCGAGCGATCGGTCCGCATGACCTCCTTGGGCGTGCCGGAGGCGACGATCTCGCCGCCCAATTCGCCCGCGCCGGGGCCGAAGTCCACCAGCCAGTCGGCTTCCTCCATGGTCTCCTCGTCGTGCTCGACCACGATGACGGAGTTGCCCAGGTCGCGCAGGCGCTTCAAGGTGGCGAGCAGGCGCGCGTTGTCGCGCTGGTGCAGTCCGATGGAGGGCTCGTCCAGGATGTAGATGACGCCGGTCAGCTCCGAGCCCATCTGCGAGGCCAGGCGGATGCGCTGCGACTCGCCGCCGGAGAGGCTGGGGCCGGGGCGATCCAGCGTGAGATAGCCGAGACCCACGTCGAGCAGGAAGCGGAGCCGGTTTCCGATCTCCTTGAGCAGCTCGGTCGCCACCACCTTGTCGTTCCCTTGCAGCGGCAACTCGGCCAGGAACTGCATGGCCTGGTCAATGGTCATGCGCGAGACCGCGACGATGCTCTTCCCCGGAATCTCGCCGATGTCTCCGATGCTCACGGCGCGGCTCTCGGGCCGCAGGCGTTCGCCCTTGCACGCGCTGCACGGCTTGTCGCTGAAGTAGCGCAGGTAGTGCTTGCGCATGCTCTCGGAGGTGGTCTCCTTGAAGCGCCGCATGAGCATGGGGATGATGCCTTCGAACGACGTCTTGTACGTGCCGGTGCGCCCGCCCTCGCTCCAGCGGATGCTCATGGTCTCGTCGCCTGAGCCGTAGAGCAACAGATCCTTCACGTCCTTGGGCAGCTCCTTCCACGGCTTGTCGAGCGGCACCCTGAACGAGTTGGAGAGGGACTCGATCATCCGGTAGGTCCAGCCGCCCTGTTTTTCCAGCGCGTGGTTCCAGGGCTCCACCGCGCCGGCGCGGATGCTCTTCGACACGTCGGGCACGATCAGGTCCGCGTCCATCTCCGGCCGGGTGCCCAGGCCGTTGCACTCGTGGCACATGCCCAGCGGGTTGTTGAAGGAGAAGCTGTGCGGCGCCAGCTCGGGGAAGCTGATGCCGTCCACCGGGCAGGAGAGGTGCTCGCTGTACATGCTCTGCGTCTCGCCGCCGCGGGGCAGCTGCGTGAGCGCGATCAAGACCCCCTTGCCCTCTTTCAGCGCCGTCTCCACCGAATCGATGAGCCGCCGGGACCCGTCCTCCTTCTTGACCGCCAGCCGGTCCACCACCACCGCGATGTCGTGCTTGCGCTTCTTGTCGAGGTCGATGTCCTCGTCGAGGTCGCGGATGACGCCGTCCACGCGGGCGCGGGCGAAGCCGCGCTTGCGGGCGTCGGCGAGGACCTCCTTGTGCTCGCCCTTGCGCTGCTCGATCAGCGGGGCCAGCAGCGTGAGTTTGGTGCCCTCCGGAAGCTTGGCCAGCTCCTCGGCGATCTGCTGCGCGCTCTGCTTGCCCACCCGCCGGCCGCAGATGGTGCAGTGCTGCTTGCCCACGGCGGCGTAGAGCACGCGCAGGTAGTCGTGGATCTCGGTGATGGTGCCCACCGTGGAGCGCGGGTTGTTGGACGCCGCCTTCTGCTCGATGGAGATGGTGGGGGAGAGGCCGCGGATGACGTCGTAGTGCGGCTTTTCCATCTGTCCGAGGAACTGCCTGGCGTAAGCGGAGAGCGACTCCACGTAGCGGCGCTGGCCCTCGGCGTAGAGGGTGTCGAAAGCGAGCGAGCTCTTGCCGCTCCCGGACACGCCGGTGAAGACGACCAGCCTCTTCTTGGGGATCTCCAGCGTGATGCCCTTGAGGTTGTGCTCTCGGGCTCCTTTCACGAGGATGGATTCGGGCTCCATGACGTCCTTGCGGCGAGTGGGGACCGCGCAGAATAAGGGTTGGGTTCCGGGTTCTCAAGCCTCATCGGAACCCTGTCACGGGGGTCCGTCATCGGGTCCGGGGCAGGGCGGGCGAGCAGGCGGGCACGGACGGCGATGGCTTTGCAACCGAACGATGCACGTGATATTCTTTCATTTGAACATGCGCCCGGCCACCCGCACCGCAGCCGATCCCGCCCACGTCCTTGCCAAGGCGTTGGTGCGTGCTGCACGCACCCTCTCCCTCAACCAGTCGGAGCTGGCCGCCATCCTCGGGTCCAGCCCCGCCAGCGTCTCCCGGACCTTCGCGGGCGATCGCCCCGTCGACCCCGCCTCCGCCGAAGGGCGGCACGCGCTGCTCCTCGTCCGCGTCTTCCGCAGTCTCGACGCGCTGGTCGGAGGCGACAGCCAGAAGGCCCGCGACTGGCTGCGCGCCGCCAACCGCCACCTGGGCACGGTGCCGCTGCGCCTGCTCGCCGCCACGCAGGGGCTCGTGCATGTCGCAGAGTATCTGGACGCGCTGCGCGGGACGCTCTGAAGTCCACAGGATCTCGGGACGCTTCCGCCGCGTGGTGGAAGCCCAGTTCCGCAACTCCACGCGGAAGCTGGTCGATTCCGACGAGGAGCAGCACGTCCTCGAAGAGTTGCTGGACGCGCACGCCAAGCTTCCCGTGCCCGCAGGGTTCGAAGGGCTCCACTTCCTGCTCTTCACGCCCTTCCGGCATCCGCCGCTGCGCAACGGCTCGCGGTTCGGCACGCGGCGGGAGCGGGGGATCCTCTACGCCGCGCGCGAGCTGCCCACCGCGCTGGCGGAGGTGGCGTACTACAGGCTGGTCTTTCTCGAGGGCACGGCGGCCAACCTGTCGCCCGTCGCGGTCGAGCTGACCGCTTTCTCCTTCGGCATCGCCGCGCGGCGCGGCGTCGATCTGACGGCCCCGCCGTTCCAGGCCTTCCAGGCGGAGATCTCCTCGCCCGTCTCCTACGGCGCGGCGCAGGCGTTGGGGCGGGAGATGCGCGAGGACGGCGTGGAAGCCTGCCTCTACGCGTCGGCGCGGGACCCCGGGCATGGCGTCAACCTGGCGGTGTTCGAAAACGTCTTCAAGCCGCCCCATCCGGCGGAGGAGGAGCGCTGGACCTGCACCGCGTCGCGCGACCGCGTCGAGTTCCGGAGCGCCAACCTGCTCGGCTCGGAGGACCGGTTCTCCTTCCCGCGCGAGACTTTCCTGGTGGCCGGAGAGCTGCCCGCCCCGGCGCTCTGAGCCAGCCCAGCAAGAACTGTTCCGGAATGGTTATGTTGGAAGGGCTTTCGCTGGCGGTCCCGCTGGCACCGGGTTAGGTCCGTAGGGGCCCACTGAATCGGGGTGCCGCGTATGACGCAGATGCAGCGCGTGACCGGGATCGAGTCGGCATCGGCCCATGCCCACGGCCACGCCGTGCAATTCTACGAGAGCGACGACGTGCTGGCGGCCACGGTTGCCGGCCACCTCGCCGACGGTCTGAGCGCGGGCGAGGCGGCCTTGGTGGTGGCGCTCCCCGGCCACACCGACGCATTCCTGCGCGAGATGCAGGCCAAGGGCGTGGACGTCGCGCGCGCCCGCGCCGGACGACAGTTGGTGCTCCTCGACGCCGAGGAGACCCTGTCCCGCTTCTCCACGGGAGACGAGCCGGATTGGGAGCGCTTCCTCGACACCGTGGGCGGGGCGGTGGCCGGCTGCATCGCCAGCTCGCCGGCGGGCAGGGTCCGTGCCTACGGCGAGATGGTGGATGTGCTCTGGCGCCGAGGCCGCGAGGAGGCGGCCCTGCGCCTGGAGGAGATGTGGAACCGCCTCGGAGGGAAGTACCCGTTCTCGCTTCTCTGCGCGTACGTACTGGGGAACTTCTATCGGGCGTCGGACGAGGCGGGCTTCCGCCGGATCTGCGATCTGCACCAGCACGTGGTGCCGGCGCAGACCTCTGCGGGCACGGCCGACGCCGAGGCGCAGGCGCGGGAAATGTCACGCCTGCAGCAGCGCGCTCTGGCGCTGGAGACGGAGCTCCTCCAACGGAGGGAGCTGGAAGAAGCGCTGCGCTGCGCGCGCGAGCAAGCCGAGGTGGCGAGCCGCGCCAAGGACGAGTTCCTGGCGATGCTCGGCCACGAGCTGCGCAACCCGCTGGCGCCCATCCTCACCGCGGTGGAGCTGATGAAGCTGCGCGGCGACGACAGCACCAGCCGCGAGCAGGAGGTGATCCACCGCCAGGCCAGGCACCTGGTCCGGCTGGTCGACGACCTGCTCGACATCTCCCGCATCACCCGCGGCGTGCTGGAGTTGCGGCGGCAGAGGGTGGACGTGCGCGACGTGCTCGCCAAGGCGACGGAGATGGCCGGCCCGTTGCTGGAGGCCCGGCGGCATCGCTTCGAGGTGGAGGCGCCCCCGCGCGGGACGCTGATCGTCCATGGCGACGAGGTCCGGCTCTCGCAGGTGATCGCCAACCTCCTCACCAATGCCGCCCGGTACACGCCGGCGGGCGGGCACGTCACCGCCCGCGCCTGGCGCGCCGGGACCGAGGTGGCGATCGAGGTCCGCGACGACGGCGACGGCATCGAGCCTGCCCTGCTCTTGCGGATCTTCGACCTTTTCGTGCAGGGCCCCCAAAGCGCCGACCGCGGCAACGGCGGCCTGGGCGTCGGTCTCGCCCTGGTGCGCAGCCTGGTGACGATGCACGGCGGGCGGGTGGCCGCCGCCAGCGAGGGGCCGGGCCGCGGCAGCGCGTTCACCGTCTGGTTTCCCATCCACGACACGGCACGCGCGGGCGCGATGCCCGACCGCGCCGCGCTGTTCGAGGGCCGGCAGCGGCGGCGGATCCTGCTCGTCGACGACAACGACGACGCCTTGGAGATGCTCACCGACTTCCTGCGCAGCGCGGGTCACGACGTCCGCGGTGTCAGCGATGGGGCCGCTGCACTCGAGGCGGCCCTTGCGTTCGGTCCGGATCTGGCCATCCTCGACGTGGGGCTCCCCGCCATCGACGGGTACGAGCTGGCCATCAAGCTGCGCGAGCGCATGGGCGCCGAAACGCCGGTGCTGTGGGCGCTGACCGGCTACGGGCAGGAGGCCGACCGCGCCCGCAGCCGTGCGGCCGGATTCGCGCTGCACCTGGTCAAGCCGGTGGAGGCGCCCGAGCTGCTCCAGGCCATCGAGGGCGGGTTCAACTGAGGGCGAGCTGCGCCTTGGCGGCCTGGATGGTGTTGGAGAGCAGGTAGGCGATGGTCATGGGACCCACGCCGCCCGGCACCGGGGTGATGGCGCGGGCGCGCTCCGCGGCCCTGGCG
>DASRTX010000082.1:0-2325 GCA_035655715.1 Myxococcales bacterium
AGCTTCGGGATCTGCAGCCCGATGCTGCCGACCCGCGTGTCCCAGGGCCGCTCGCGGTACCCGTTGCGGCTGTTGGCTCGCTCGCCGCTGCGCTCGCGGTAGCCGGCGCCGCAGATCGCATCGATCTCGGCGCTCATCAGCAAGTTCACCATCTCCACGAGCATGGTCTTCAGCGGGTCAAGTGCGGACTCTTCGATTTGCTTGCGCAACCACTCGATCGCATCGATGCTGGCCGGTGCGGCCATCCGTTCCTCCTCGGGAAATCACCCTTGCCAGGGTTTCCTTGAGGATGACGCGATGGCCGCGTTCATCTACTTCTTGGCCAAGTGCTCGTACACCACGTCGGCGGACACTAGTGCGGCCCGCGGGGGACGCGACCGGACTGCATCTCTCGGCGGCCGCGCTGTTCATCACTTGTGCGCCCAATCAAGAGGGAGGGCCTTGGGCGCTCTTGGTGGCGCGTGCCGCTGAGGGCTCGGGCCGCCCCCGAAGGGGTTGCTCGTGGCGCTTCCTGGCTGAGCGGTTCAGCCACGCGACTCCGTTCTCCGAGATGGTTGTCAGCCCAATCAAGATGAATGAGCGCACATCCCCGCGATGTCAGACCCCCTCTGTACGCTGGCTCCATGAAACCAAAGCAGCAGGAGCTTCCCTTGAATGGTTGGGGCGGTGCGCGCCGCGGGGCCGGTCGCAAGCCGAAGGGCAGCCGCAAGAACGTCCCGCACCGATTGCGCCGGCGATTTCGCCGTGGCGCCCTGCACATCACCACGAGGCTGCGAGCCGAGGTCTGGAATCTCCGCTCCCACCGCTGTTTCCGCGCCCTGCGGCGCGCCTTCGCCGGCGGCTGCGCGCGCTTCGGTTTCCGCCTCGTCCACTTCTCGGTCCAGGGAAACCACCTGCACATGATCGTGGAGGCGCCCGATGCCGCGACCCTGGGCCGCGCCATGAAGGGGCTGGAGGTCCGCATGGCACGCGCGCTCAACCGCGTGATGCGCCGCCGCGGCGCCGTCTTCGCGGACCGCTACCACGCGCACTTGCTGAAGTCGCCTCGCGAAGCCGCCAACGCCGTCCGCTACGTCCTCGAGAACTGGCGCGTGCACAAGCTGTGCGGTCCCAGCGCCGGCGAGCATGCCGTGGACCCGTATTGCTCCACCGCATGGCGCGAGGCCCATCCATCGTTGACGGTATCTCCCGAGGGATGGCTACTCACCATCGGGATCCGCTCGGCCGAACGACTGCGCCCCGCCGCATGAGCGGCACGAGCAGCCTCAAAACTGGCTCAAGCAGGTGAGCGCGCATAGAGCCACAGCCCCAGCGCAGTGGGTCGCGCCCGAAGCGCCGTGATCTTCGCCGCGCGAACGATCACCACCAGCCCGCGGGCCCCCTGATACGTAGCCAGATTCTCATGGGGCAAAGTCGAATGGACGACGATCGCACTCAGCGCGAGCGCAGCGAGCTTAGACTCTAGCCGCAATGCAGCCCGAGTGACGGCCGAAGGGTGGCGCAGGCTGCTCTGCATGTTGGCTGTCGAGAGCGGCAAGCCAGTAGCGCGGGAGCACACGCAGGAACGGCTCGATGAGCTGGAGAATTTGGTGAAGGATGTTGAGATCCTCCTGCCAACTACTTCACGAACAAGCCCGTGGAAGCCGCACTGCCGCTTCCGGAGCCGCCGAAGAAATGATGCACGTGATCTACCGCCCTGTAGAGAGCCGGGAGATTTCAGAAGCAGACTCCGGAATGAGCGCCTTCACGGCGCCCCCGGCAACCCCGGCCGCGCATACACCACCACTTGCGGCACCTCGTCGAGATACAGCCCCGCGGCGGGCCGGTGCGTGCCAAACGCGTTCCACGTCTCCGGCTCCCGATCCCGGAACTCCCGATGCCACTGCAGCGCCGCATAGTCGGCCTGCGCCGGCGACGGCGCATATCGGATGTCCGCGCGGAGCAACCCCGACGCCACGTACGCGCGGTAGCTCTCCACGTTCACCTCGTGGAAGTAGACGGGCGCGCCGCGCGGGCAGTGCGCGTTGAGCCAGGGCAGCACCGCGGTCACGTTGTTGGACCAGTACTGGCGCTGCAGGCCCAGCGTGGCGGCGCCGGGAATCCCGCCGGCCAACTCGCCGTAGGCGCTGGTCCCGTACGGATGGACGTGCGCGATCTGCCACAGGCCGGGCGCCAGCACCGCCAACGACACCGCGGCCAGCTGCCTGGGTGCGGGCGCCACGCGCGCGAGCAGCGCCGCGGCTTCTGGCGTGAGCAGCGCCGCGAAGCCCAGCCAATGCTTGATGCCTCCGAAGACCGGCGTGGTGGTCGTCAAGAAAGGCAGCA
>DASRTX010000083.1:0-5979 GCA_035655715.1 Myxococcales bacterium
TCGCCGCGCTGGCCCGCCGATACGCGGGCACGCGGCCCGCGACCATCCTCCTCGGCGGCAGCTCGATGCACAAGAGCGCCAACGGCTGGCAGTCGGGGCGCGCCGTGGCGTGCTTGCCGGCGCTCACCGGCAACCTGGGAATCCCCGGCGGAGGGATGGGACCGCGCCATGGCGCCAGGACGCACGGGCAGGATCTGGCCAGCATCGCCGCCCCCGAGCAGCGCCTCGCGAGCGGGCGCGTGCCCGACCAGATGGCGCGCGTCACCGAGTCGTTGGAAAGCGGCGCCCTGCGCGTCCTCCTGCTCTTCGGCACCGACATGCTCTCCTCTTTCGCCGAGGCGGGGCGCGTGCGGGAAGCGCTGGGGCGGCTCGAGCTGCTCGCCTGCCACGATCTCTTCCTGCACGATACGGCGCGCGCGAGCGCGGATCTGTTGTTGCCGGCGACGTCCTGGCTGGAGAGCACCGGCTGCAAGAGCACCAACACCCATCTGTACCTGACCCCGAAGATCCTCGATCCGCCCGGCGAAGCGCGCCCGCCCTGGTGGATCCTGCGCGAGCTGGCCCGGCGCCTCGGCGTCGAGGGATTCTTTCCCTGGGACGACGAGACCGGGCCGCTCGACGCCATCCTCGATCACGACTCCACCGGCCACGCGACGGTGGCAGCGCTCGCCGCCGAAGGAGGGATGCGGGCGCTGCGCATCTCGCACGTCGCCTACCCGGATCTCGCCTTCGACACCCCCTCGGGAAAGGTGGAGCTCGTCTCCGCCCGCGCGGAGGCGCTGGGCCTGCCCGCGCTCCCGGTCTTCGATGCGCCCGCGCCATCGAGCTATCCGCTCGCGCTGCGCAACGGCCGCACGCTTTCGCACTTCCACGGGTTCTACGATCACGGCCGCGCGCTCCCCACGCTGGCGCGGGCGGACCCCGAGCCGCGGCTCTGGCTCTCGCCGCAGGACGCCGCCACTCGCGACGTCCGCGACGGAGATCCGATCCGCATCTTCAACCAACGCGGCGAGATGCGCGCCGCCGCGCTGGTGACCGACCGCGTCCCGCCCGGCGTAGTGTGGATGCACGACGGATGGGCGGGGCTGAACACGCTTACCTCCGGCGCGGCCGTCGTTCCCGACGCGGCGGTGCGCGCCTTCGACACCTTCTCCGCCGGCCAGGCAGCCTTCGACGCGTCGGTGGAAGTGGCCCGCGCCGAAGCAGGTTCAGCGGCTGAACCAAATGTCCAGAAGCAAACAATCAGTTCAGCCGGCTGAACTCACCGCGCCGCGCGGTTGTCCGGATGCGACATGGAAAACGCCGGCAGCTGCATGCAGGCCTCGTAGATGCGCCGCACGCGCGGGTACGGCGAAAGCTCCACCTTGTAGCGGATCGCGTTCGCCACTTGCGGAACCAGGAACACGTCGGCGACGGTGGGCGCATCGCCGAAGCAGAAAGACCCGCTTTCCGGAAGCACCAGTTCCAGCGCCGCGAACCCCTCCTCGATCCAGTGCGCGTACCACTTCTCCCGCACGGCATCGTCGGCGTTCAGTTCGTGCGCGAGGTAGCGCAGCACGCGCAGGTTGTCGAGCGGGTGGATGTCGCATGCCACCACCTGCGCGATGGCCCGCACGCGCGCGCGCTCGGCGGCGCCGCGCGGCAGGAGCGGCGGCTGCGGATGCGTCTCTTCCAGGTACTCGACGATGGCCATCGATTCGAAGAGCGTGACGCCGTCCAGCTCCAGCGCCGGCACCGAGAGCATCGGGTTGATCTTCCGATACGCATCGGTGTGCTGGTCTCGCTTGCGCAGATCGTACACCGCCGACTCGTAGGAGAGCCCCTTCAACGCCAGCGCGATGCGCACCCGGAAGGCTGCCGACGACAGCAACGCCTCGTGGAATTTCATAGCCATCCCTCCGCGCGATACCACTTCACGGCTTGTTGGACCCCCTGCGCCCACTGCACGCGCGGCGTCCAGCCGAGCTCGCGTCGCGCTCCCTCGCCGGAGCACACCCAGTGCGGCTGGGTCAGCTCGTTCACCTTGTCGAGCGTGAGCATCTGCGCGGTGCCGCTCATCTTGCCCCAGAGCTGGGTGACGGCGGCCGCCACCTTCACCACGCCGAGCGGCATGCCGAAGCGGACGAAGGCGCGCTTGCCCATGGCCTGCTCGATCTCGCCCAGCGCCTCGCGCCACACGTAGACCTCGCCGTCGTCGACGAAGTAGGTGCGCCCGGACCGCTGGTCCACCTCGGTGGCGGCGCGGACCACCGCCGCCGCGCAATCGCTTGCATATACGACACTGAGTGTATTAGTCCCGTCTCCGGTCATCGGCAGCACGCCATTCCGCACCGAAGTGAAGAACGCCAGCGTCTCGCGGTCCCGCGGGCCGTAGATCAGCGGCGGCCGCACCACCGTCACCGGCACCCGATCCTTCGCCGCCAGCACCTCGCGCTCCGCCTCCAGCTTGCTGCGCCCGTAGTGCGTCACGGGCCGCGGCTCGGCATTGTCGGGGATCGGCGTGCCGTCCAGGCTCGGCCCCACCGCGGCGAGCGACGACACGTACACGAAGCGCGTAAGCCCTCCCCGCGCCAGCGCCGCGTCGAGCAGGTTCTTGGTGCCCTGCGCATTTACCTCAAAGAAATCCGCAGGCTTGCGCGCTTTCACGATGCCCGCCACGTGCACCACCGCATCGACGCCATCCATCGCCGGTCCCAGCGAGGCGCGATCCTCGATGGCGCCCGCGGCGAACTCCGTCCCGGGCAGCCGCTCCAGCAGGCGCTTGTCGCTCCGCGGTCGCACCAGTGCACGCACTGTGTGCCCTTCCGCCGCAAGCTGCTCGGCGACGTAGGAACCGAGGAATCCTGAACCTCCGGTCAGCAAAATTTTCATGGCTCCAAGGTCGTATACCGCAGTGGCCGCAGGCGTGCGGTAAAGAGTCGATCGTGCAAGCGGATCCCGGCTTGACGTGAAGCATCAAACAGCCGTACACGGGCGTCGCTTTTGGAGTCTGGAGGCGGTTTGGATATCGCGATCGTCGGGCTGGGGTGCCGTTTCCCCAACGCCCGGGACCCACTCGGCTACTGGGAACTGATCCGTTCTGGCACGGTCACCTTCCGTCCCATCCCCGCTTCGCGGTGGGATCACGCAGCTTTCTACGACCCCTCCACCCGCATCCCGGACAAGGCCTACATCGATCGCGGCGCCTACCTGGACGACGAGGACCTGCGCGAGTTCGCCGCGCTCCACTTCGGCATCGCGCCCCGCCGCATCCAGGTCACCGACCCGCAGCACAGGCTCCTGCTCGACACCGTCCGCGCAGCGCTGCAGGACGCGGGCTACGAGCGACGCTCCTGGGACCGCGGCCGCACCGGCGTGTTCATCGGCGCCAGCGCCAACGAGCACAAGGAGCTGCTGGTCTCGCGGCTGCGGGCGATGCAGCTCTTCGACGGCGCCTTCGGCCGGCCGCTCAGGAACGCCGAGGCCGAGAAGCTGCGCGACGCGATGATCGAGCAGGTGGTCCCCATGCGCGCGTTCAGCATGGCGGGGAATCTGATGAACATGAACGCCGCCATCGTGGCGCAGACCTACGACCTGGGCGGACCCGCGCTCTCGCTGGACGCTGCCTGCTCGTCGGCGCTGGTGGCCACCCAGCAGGCCATCGTCAACCTGCGCGCGGGCGAAGTGGACCTGGCCATCGCCGGCGGCGTGTACGTCAACCTGCTCCCCGACAACCTGGTGGGCTTCAGCCGCATCGGCGCCATCTCCCGCAAGGGCGAGTGCCGGCCCTTCGACGCCAATGCGGACGGGTTCGTGATGGGCGAGGGGGTGGGCACGGCCATCCTCAAGCGGCTGCCGGACGCTCTCCGCGACGGCGACCGCATCTACGCGGTGGTCAAGGGCGCTGCCGCCAACAACGACGGCAAGTCAGAGGGGCCGATGACGCCGCGGCCGGGCGGTCAGCTCGACGCGCTCCGCCTCGCCTACAAGGACGCCGGCTACTCCCCCACCACGCTGGGCTATCTGGAGGCGCACGGCACCGCCACCACGGTGGGCGACGTGGTGGAGGTGGGCGCGCTCCGCCAGCTCTTCGAGGAGTCCGGCTGGACGCCGCGGGACGGCGCGCGCACCGCGCTGGGCAGCGTCAAGGCGAACATCGGCCACACCATGTCGGCCTCGGGCATCGCCGGCCTGATCAAGGCGGCGCTGGCGCTGCACCACAAGAAGCTGCCGCCGCAGCCCGGCATCGCGGAGGAGAACCCCAAGCTGGAGTTGGGGACCGGCCCCTTCTTCCTGCCGCGCAGCGAGACGCCCTGGGAAAGCAACGGGCATCCGCGGCGCGCCGGCGTGAGCTCTTTTGGCTTCGGCGGCACCAACGCGCACCTCGCGCTGGAGGAGGCGCCGGAGCCGCGCTCGCGGGTGCGCGCGCTGCGGCCCCCGCGGAAGACGCGGGCCGAGCTCTTCCTGGTGGCCAGCTCGCGGGCCTCGGCGGTGGCGAAGTTCGCCCGGCAGCTGGCGGCGGCGCTGCCGCTGCTGCGGCGCGAGGGACGCACGCTGTCCGACGTGGCGTACACGCTCTCGCAGCGCGCCCACGGCGACGCCCGGCTTGCGCTGGTGGCCGATTCCTTCGAGTCGCTGGAAGAGAAGCTGCTGGCCTGCGCCGAGGCGCTCGACAAGCGGGGCGACGGCGCGTCCGATCCGATGGCGCCGCCTCTGCCTTCCTCGCCCGCGCAGCTCCTGCCGGGCGCGGTGTTCGCGCAGGGTCCCTTCGCGCAGCGCAAGCTCGCCCTGCTCTTCCCCGGACAAGGGGCGCAGAAAGTGGGGCTCCTGCGCGAGGCCTACGAGCAGATCCCCGCCTTTCGGGACGAGCTCGATCGCCTGGACGAATCGGTCGCCGACCTGCACCAGCAGCTAGGCGGATCGCTGCGGAGCCTCTTGTACGCGCAGCCGACGGCCGAGGCAGAGCGGCGCCTCACCGCCACCGAGGTCTGCCAGCCGGCGATGGCGGCGCTGGGGCTTTCGCTCCACGCGTTGCTGGTCAGGCTCGGGGTGCAGGCCGACGTTGTCCTGGGCCACAGCCTGGGCGAGTTCGCGGCGGCGGCGGCTGCGGGCGTGCTGACCCCCGAGGCATGCGTGCGGCTGGTCGCGCAGCGCGGTCTCGCCATGGCGGCATTGGGCCTCCCCGACGCGGGCGCCATGGCCAGCGCGGCGGCAGATCGCGCGACCGTCGCGGGAGCGGTTCGCGGCGTCGAAGGCGTGGCGATCGCGAACCTCAACCACCCCACGCAGACCGTGATCTCCGGCAGCACCGCGGGCGTGAAGGAAGTGTCCGCGAGGTTGACCGCGCAGGGCGTGCAGGTCACGCCGCTGGACGTCTCACACGCGTTCCATTCGCCCTTGATGGAAGGCGTGGCGGGAGCGATGGAGAAGCTGGTGTCGGCGCTGGAGGTGCGCGCCGCGCAAGTGCCGGTGGTCAGTGGCATCAGCGGCAAGCCGTACGCCGGCGACGAGCGCGACATCTGGGTGCGCCACGCCACCGCGCCGGTGGACTTCGTCGCCGCGCTGCGCTCCGCCTCCGCGCTGGGCGCGCGCCTGTACCTCCAAGTAGGCGCCGGCGGCGTGCTTCCCGCCTTCGTCAAGGCCACGCTGCCCGAGGGCGAACGCCTCGCCAACGCCGCCCTGGCCAGCCGCGACGACGACGGGCTCGCGCAGCTGGCGCTGGCGCTGGGGCAGATGTGGTCGGCGGGCGTGGAGCTGGACGCCGCGCCGCTGTTCGAAGGCCGCGAGGCGCGGCTGGTGACGCTGCCGCCCACGCCGCTGGACACTCAACTCTACTGGGCCGTCGAACGGCCAGCGAAGCCCGTCGAGCCGCTGCGGCTGCCGTCGGACGCGCAGGAGACGCAGATGGATCCCTTGGTGGCGCTGTTCCGTGAGCAGGTGGCGCTCTTGCAGCAGCAGGCGAAGGTCCTCGAGGAGCAGGCGGCGGCGCTGGCGCGTAGG
>DASRTX010000084.1:0-5860 GCA_035655715.1 Myxococcales bacterium
CGCGTCCGGAATGCAGTCCCTCACCAGCCCCGCCGTCGTGATCACGCATCTCACCAAAACCTGGCCCTCGACGGGCACGATCAGGCTGGGGTAGTGCGGGTCTGGGCCAGAAAGAAAGACGGGTGGGACGAGCGCGGCCTCTCGATCGGTTGCCGCCGGGTCCGCGCGGAGGTTGACGGTGACCGTACTGTAGAAGCCGCCTTCTACCGGGACGTGCGAGGCGGTGGCTGGCTTGTACCCCGCCCGCTCGACCACAAAGTCGTGCGCACCCGGAGGGAGCGGCGCGAGGAGGAAGTCGCCTTTATCGCCGGAGATCGTGGGCGGCGAGAGCGCCCCGCCCGGACCGCGAACGATGACGAGGGCGTCGGCGAGCGGAGCACCGCTGGCAGCGTCCACGACCACGCCGGAGATCCCACCGGTAGGCCTCACTTCGGGAACGCGCATGCCGGCGCAGCCGAGCGCCAGCAGCACGATCGCGCTCCCGCGCACCGCCCTCAGTTCTCCACGAAGCTGCGCAGCCGCTTGCTGCGCGACGGGTGGCGCAGCTTGCGCAGCGCCTTGGCCTCGATCTGCCGGATGCGCTCGCGGGTCACCTCGAAGTCCTGGCCCACCTCTTCCAGCGTGTGGTCGGACTTCTCGCCGATGCCGAAGCGCATGCGCAGCACCTTCTCCTCGCGCGGCGTGAGCGTGGCGAGCACCTTGCGGGTCTGCTCCGCCAGGTTCATGTTGATCACCGCGTCGGAGGGCGAGGTGATGGCCTTGTCCTCGATGAAGTCGCCGAGGTGGGAGTCCTCCTCCTCGCCGATGGGCGTCTCCAGCGAGATGGGCTCCTTGGCGATCTTGAGGACCTTGCGCACCTTGTCGAGCGGCAGCTCCATCTTCTCGGCGATCTCTTCCGGCGTGGGCTCCCGGCCGATCTCCTGCACCAGGTAGCGCGAGGTGCGGATCAGCTTGTTGATGGTCTCGATCATGTGCACCGGGATGCGGATGGTGCGGGCCTGATCGGCGATGGCGCGGGTGATGGCCTGGCGGATCCACCAGGTGGCGTAGGTGGAGAACTTGTACCCGCGCTTGTACTCGAACTTGTCCACCGCCTTCATCAGGCCGATGTTGCCTTCCTGGATGAGATCGAGGAACTGCAGGCCGCGGTTGGTGTACTTCTTGGCGATCGACACCACCAGGCGCAGGTTCGCCTCCACCAGCTCGGCCTTGGCCTTTTCGGCCTTGCGCTCGCCGGCGATGATCGCGCCGTAGCTCTTCTTCAGCTCGTCGACCGGCAGGAGCGCCTCTTCCTCGACGCGCTTGAGCTTGCGGGGCGCCGCCGCGATGGTGCGGCCGATCTCGCCGATCTCCTCGTCGCTCAGGCCCACCGAGCGCAGCTTCTTGCGCGCCGCGTGGCCGGTCTTGCTCTCCTCCTCGGCGTCGCGCAGCAGCATCTTGAGATCCTTGCGCGGGATGCCGGCGCGCTGCTCGATCTGCCGCATCTCCCGCTCCACCTGGTCGACGCGCTCGATCAGCTTCTTGAGGTTCTCGATGATGCGCTCGATCTGGCGCTTGTTGAGCTTCACCTCCGCCAGCGTCTCCGCCATGCCCGCCTCGTTGCGGGAGACGGCGTCGCGGTACTCCTTGCGCTTGCTCTCCGAGACCTTGCGCGTCTTCGACGACATCATCTCGGCGAGGTGCTCGTTCTCGTGGTCCAGCCGGCGGATCTTCTCGATCAGCTTGACCACCTGTTCGGTGCGCCCCTGCTCGTCGAAGGTTTCGTCGTCCTCGTCGGGCGCGTCGCGGATGACCTCGCGCACGCGCATCTTGCCCTTCTTCAGGCGCTCGCCGATCTGGATGATCTCCTTGATGGCGATGGAGGAGTGCAGCACCGCCTCCAGCACTTCCTTCTCGCCGTCCTCGATGCGCTTGGCGATCTCCACCTCGCCCTCGCGGGTGAGCAGGGAGACCGAGCCCATCTTGCGCAGGTACATGCGCACCGGGTCGTTGGACTTGGAGTAGGCGTCCTCCTCCTCCTCGCGCTGGACGGGAGGGCCGCCCACTTCGCCGCCGTCCTCCTCGGCCTTGGCGTGCACCGGCTGGGGTTCGGGCGGCTTGGTCTCGGGCAGCTTGACCTTGTTGGCCTCGTCGACGATGGCGATGTCGTTGTCGCCGAACATCGACATCACGTCGTCGATCTGGTCGGAGCTGACGATGTCCGAGGGCAGCGCGTCGTTGACCTCGTCGTAGGTGAGGAAGCCCTTGTCGCGGCCAAGCGCGAGCAGGTCCTTCACTTCCTTGCGCTCGGTGGCCTTGCCGCCCTTCTTGGCCGGGACCAGGTCCTCGTCGTCGTCTTCGTCGATGTCCTCGGCCGCCGCGTCCTCGTCGTCGACCACGTCGGGAACGACCGCCTCGACTTCCGGCTCCTCACCCTCGAGCTCCGCCTCCTCGCCCTCTTCGTCGCCCGCCGCCTTGGTGCCCTTCTTCGCCTGCTTGGGCGGCTTCTCCTTCTCGCCGCGCTTCACCTTGGCCGCGGGCGGCTCGCCGGCGCCCTTGGCGATCCTGGCGTGCTTCTTCGGGTCCGCGGCTGCGGGCTTCTCGTGCTTCACCTTCTTCGCCTCGCCCTTGTGAGGCTCGTGCTTCTTGCGCGCAGCTGCGGACTTCTTGTCGGCCATGTTCTTTTGACTCCGGTGGGCGAGGCGTCGGGACGCTGGAGGGTAATCGGGGCAAGGGCTTACCGCCCTTTTTTTTCAGTACGTTTCAGACTCTGGGAACCCGCGGCGAAGGGCGCTGCTTCCGCTCCAGCGCCACGGTTTGCGAATGTTTTTTCAGGTAGTGCCGGAGACGCTGCGCGTCAAAGGAGCCCCCGGCCCGCTCCATCTCGGCCAGGCCGTCGGCCAACCGCTCGCGCAGCGAGTCGGGCTCCACCTGCCGGATGACGCCGGCAACCTCCGCGCCGCCACAGATCTCGTCGGCGGCGTCGCGGAGCGGCGCAGAGAGAAACTCGCTCAGGACCCCGCTCTCCGCGAGTACCGCGCGCAGCTCGGGCTGGCGGATGATCGCTTCGACGATCACCAGCTCCACCTTCAGCACCGAGGCGGACACTGGCTGTGCGGCGGGGGCGGACTGCGTATTTGTGCTCTGTCTGGCCACATCCTTGCCGGCGAGCGACCGGCGCACCGCATCCTCTGCGATGCCCAGCTTGCGGGCGATGGTGTCGACGTAGATGTCGCGGGTGAGCGCATCCGGCGCTGCGTTCACCAGGCCGGCGACAGCGCGCACGGTGCGCGCCCGCGCCTCCGGAGCGGCATTGCTCGCCACCTGCGCCAGCTCGCGCGAGAGCAGGAATTCGAGCGACGGCTGCGAGCAGCGAATCAGCTCGTCGAACCCCTGCTGCGCGACCCGCGCCAGGAGCTCGTCCGGGTCTTCCCCGTCCGGAGGCGTGAGCACGCGCGCCGGAACTGCGCCCGCCGCGGCGATCTCCGAGGCGCGCTGCGCGGCGCGGGCGCCGGCGGCGTCCCCATCGAAGAGGAAGATCACCGACTCGGCGCCGGCGCGCTTCACCAGCTCGAGGTGCTTCTCGGTGAGCGCCGTTCCACAAGTCGCCACGACGTTGGCGATACCGCCCTGGTGGAGGCCGATGACGTCGAAGTAGCCCTCGACGAAGAGCACGTCCTTGCGGTCGCGGACGAGCTGCCGGGCCCGATCCAGGCCGAAGAGCGTGAGGCCCTTCTGATAGAGCGGCGTGTCGGGCGAGTTGAGGTACTTGGCCTCGCTCTCGCCCTCCAGCAGGCGGCCGCCGAATCCGAGGATGCGGCCGCTTTCGCGAATGGGGATCATCAGCCGGCCGCGGAAGCGATCGTAGAGGCCCTGGCCCTTCTTCCGGGGAACGCCGAGGCCGGCCTCCTCCACCAGCGCCGGCTCCACGCCCTTGAGGGCCTGCGACTTGATCAGCGAGTCCCAGAGATTGGGCGCGTAGCCCAGCCGCCACGCGCGGGCCGTCTCCTCGCTGATGCCGCGCTTGCGCAGGTGCTCGCGAGCGATGGCGCCGCGCGGATGCTCCCAGAGGATGCGCTCGTAGAAGATGCAGGACTTCTCGTTCACCTCGGCCAGGGTGGCGCGGCGCGCGCTGCGGCGCGCCTCCTCCGGATCGGGCGGCGTCAGGTCCACGCCCGCCTCGGCGGCCAGCTGCTCCACCGCCTCGCGGAAGCTGAGCCCCTCGGACTGCATGACGAACTTGATGGCGTCTCCCGAGACTCCGCAGCCGAAGCAGTGGAAGAGCTTCTTGTCGGGGACCACGTAGAAGCTGGGCGTCTTCTCGCCATGGAAGGGGCAGAGGCCCTTCCAGTCGCGGCCGCTCTTCTTCAGCGGCACGCGGCGCTGCACCACTGCGACGACGTCCACGCGGTCGCGGAGATCCTGGAGCTTCTCGTCGGAGATGGAACCCAACTTTGCCGACCCCCAGGGGACCCCGCGCGCTGCGGCCTTCGGCCGGTTGCTGCTCGCCGGAACGCCCATTAAAGCGTCATGTCCCGAGCCTGGACAAGGCGGCCTTGACCGCGTCGCTGACCCGCTTGCCTTCCGCCTGGCCCGCGACCTTGGGCATCAGCGCCTTCATCACGCCGCCCATGTCCTTGGGGCCCTTGGCCCCCGAGGCCGCCACCGCATCCTGGACCAGCGCCAGAAGCTCCGCATCGGTCAACTGCTTGGGCAGGTAGGCCTCGAGGATGGCGATCTCGGCGTTCTCGTTCTCCGCCAGCTCCGGGCGGCCGCCCGCTGCGTATTGGGTGGCGGAATCCTTGCGCTGCTTGATCATCGAGCCGATCACCGCGATCACGTCCGCGTCCTCCAGCGGCTTGGCCTTCTCGATCTCGCGGTATTTCATCTGGCTCTTCAGCGTGCGGATGGTGTTGAGGCGCCGCGCCTCTTTTGCTCGCGCCGCCGACTTCATGTCCGCATCGATGCGCTCGATCAGCATCGTCTTCTTCTCGATCGAAGGCCCCGCACGACGTCTCGCACGGGGCCCGCGGGTGTGGATTCAGAGCGGAGGGAAGACTACATCATCCCCTTCCGCGCCTTCTTGAGGGCGCGC
Source organism: Myxococcales bacterium (assembly GCA_035655715.1). Taxonomy (GTDB): domain Bacteria; phylum Myxococcota; class Myxococcia; order Myxococcales; family 40CM-4-68-19; genus 40CM-4-68-19. The sequence goes on from DASRTX010000084.1 coordinate 5,075, forward strand.
TTCTTCGCCGCCAGCGCCTTCTTCTTGCGCTTGACCGACGGCTTCTCGTAGTGCTCGCGCTTCCTGATCTCGCTCAGGATTCCAGCCTTCTCGCACTGCTTCTTGAAGCGCTTCATGGCGTTCTCGAACGACTCGCCTTCCTTGACGCGCACTCCCGGCATTCTCCGAATCACCACCTTCCGGCCCGCATGGGGCCTCCGGCTCACGCAGGACGGATCCTGCGAAAACGCGGCAGTATATGCGCGGGCTGCAGGCTGTCAAACCGGCGGGCCGACGCCGCAAGATCCGTTTTCTCAACCCCGCTTCGTGCCTCATAGTGTGCAGCCGAAAGATATGACCGACCCCGGACTTGTCGCCGCGCTGCCCCCCTACGAGGCGGAGCTGGAACGGAACCAGCGATCAGCCGTCCGCAACGCGGCGCTGATCGCGGCTCCGCTCCTGCTCGCCTTTTCGTCGTTGGACCGCGCGATGGCCCCGCAGCACTTCTGGAAGCTGCTGGCGGTCCGGCTGGCCGCGGTGGCTGGCCTCCTGGCGGTGGCGCGCGTCTCGCAACGCTCGCGCCCGATCCCGCTCACCGTCTGCGTGGTCGCGTTGCTCTGCGGCACCATCGAGATCGGCGCCTTCTGCACCGGAGGCGCACGCAGTCCCTACATCACCTCCAACATCGCGGTTTTGGCAGGCCTCTGCATCGTCATCCCGCTGACGGCGCCGCAGGCGGTGGTCCTCCAGCTGTGGGGGCTCGCCCTCGCCATCCTGCCGCTGCTCCTCCGCGTCACCGCCGCGGAT
>DASRTX010000085.1:0-13896 GCA_035655715.1 Myxococcales bacterium
CCTACGCGAGCACCGCCACGGGCGTGAACCCAGCGGGCCAGACGGTGCCCGTGATGCACGCCTGCGGCCACGACGCGCACATGGCCGGATGGACCGGCGCCGCAGCGCTGCTCGCGCGCAGCAAGGACCGCTGGCGCGGCACCGTGATGATGATCGGCCAGCCCGGCGAGGAGACCGTGCAGGGGGCGCGCGCGATGATCGCCGACGGCCTCTTCAAGCGCTTCCCCAAGCCGGACTTCGCGCTGGCAGTGCACGACAGCTCCGACCTGCCCTCGGGCAAGGTCTACGCGGTGCCCGGCTACGGAATGGCGGGGGTGGACTCCGTCGACGTGACCATCTTCGGCCGCGGAGGGCACGGCGCCAAGCCCAACACCACCATCGACCCGGTGGTGATCGCGGCGCGCACGGTGCTCTCCATCCAGACGCTGGTCTCGCGGGAGAAGGATCCGCTGGAGCCGGCGGTGGTGACGGTGGGCTCCATCCACGGCGGCACCAAGTACAACATCATCCCCGACGAGGTGAAGCTGCAGCTCACCGTCCGCTCCTTCAAGCCGGAGGTCCGCAAGCTGCTGCTCGAGGGCATCGAGCGCATTGCCAAGGCGGAGGCGGCGGCGGCCCGCGCACCCAAGGAGCCGGTGGTGAAGTTCAGCGAGCAGCAGGACCCCACCTACAACGATCCCGCGGTCACACAGAAGCTGGTCGCCGCGCTGGGCAAGCAGCTCGGCGCGGCCAATGTGCAGGAGGCGCGGCCGGAGATGGTGGCCGAGGACTTCGGCGAGTTCGGCAAGGCCGCCGGCGTCCCTTCGGTGCTCTTGCGGGTGGGCGCGGTGGAGCCGGCGAAGTACGAGGCGGCGACGAAGTCGGGAACGCCGCTGCCGTCGCTGCACTCGTCGGGATTCGCTCCCGATCGCGAGCGGACCATCAAGACGGCGGCCACCGTGCTGACCCTCTCAGCCCTCGAGTTGCTGGGCCGGCCTGAAACAGGCCCGCGCCTCTAGCTCCCCTCGAAGCGCACCAGGATCACGGTGGAGTTGTCGATGCCGCCGTTGGCGTTGGCGGTGTCGAGCAGCTTCTTGGCGCAGGCCTCCAGATTGCCCGACTGCTTGGCCAGGATCGATTCCATGAAGCGATCCTCGACCATGCCGGAGAGGCCGTCGGAGCAGAGCATGAAGACGTCGCCCGGCCGCGGCTCGTGCGCGTTGATCTCCACCTCGACCTGGCGCTGCTGCCCCAGGGCGCGGAGGATGATGTTCTTCTGGGGAAAGTTCTTCGCCTCGTCCTCGGTGATCTTGCCCAGGCGCAGGTACTCCTCCACCAGCGAGTGGTCCACGGTGATGCGCCGCAGGCGGTTGTCGCGGAAGAGGTAGACGCGGCTGTCGCCGGTGTGGCCCACCACCGCCGTGGGCTGCCCCTCGCGCTCGACCAGGTACAGCGAGACGCAGGTGGTGCCCATGTTCTTCTTGGCCGCGTCCTGCTCGCTGGCCTCGATGATGCGGGCGTTGCACAGCTTGATGGAGGTGATCAGCCGGTTCTCGTCGTAGCTGCGGGCGCGGTCGTCCTTGAAGGGCCAGGTGGCTTCCGGGTCCTTGCCGGTCAGCTCGAAGAACTCGCGCATCTCGCGCACGGCGATGCCGCTCGCCACCTCGCCCGCGGCGTGGCCGCCCATGCCGTCGAAGACCGCGAAAAGGTTCTGCTCGGGAAACACGAGGAGGTTGTCCTCGTTGTTGTCCCGTTTCATGCCGACGTCAGTCCGCGCCGCGTGGCTGATGCGCACGAGGCCGGGAAGTACAGTAGGTGTGCGGTCGCGTCAACGTACCTGGACGGCAGGGTGGGGACACGATGCGCCCTTCGGGCGACCATCGTGTCCCCTTAGATTGCCCTAGAAATGCCCTGACGTCACCCCAAAGGACTTCCCGAATCCCACCGGCCTGCGGTCCGCCATCGTCGCCGCGTCCACCGCGCCGAAGATGCCGCCCGCCAGGAGGCCCACGCCGGCGCCGATGGCGAGGTCGCGGCCCCAGTTGCTGTCGTTGTTGATCAGCGCGACGCCGCCGCCGATCGCCAGGCCTGCCAGGCCGCCGTACAGCGCGTCCGTGGCGATGACCGCGCCCGCGTTGCGGTGCGTCTGCACTTCCACCACTTCGGCCGCGAGTTGGTCCCGCGTCTGGGGCGTCTCCCGCAGCGTCAAGGTGCGCAGCGGAGTGGCCTGCGCCGCGGAGGCGAGCAGCACCGCCGCGAAAGGAGCGATGAAGAGGTTCTTCGACATTTCGGACCCCCGTGAAAGGTTCGTGCGCCTTCCAGCAAGGTGGGTCGTCGGCTCGACCGTGAGCAACCGGACGGGGCGGCGGAAGAGCGCGCGCCCCGCCGCGTTGCGCCCGGGCAGGCGGGGGGCTACTTGCGCTTTACCGTCACGCTGCCAGAGAAGGCGTTGGCTTCGATCACGCCTTCGCCGCGCCCATAGGTCGCCTCGATGAAGCCGCTGCCCATCAGGCTGGCCCGGCGCGGCGAGCGCTTGACCGAAAGGTTCACCTCGTCGCGCAGCTCGCCGCTGTGCGAGCTGTAGGTCAGCTCGAACGAGCTCTTGGGATCGACCAGCAGGCGCAGCTCGCCGGAGACGGTTTCAGCGCTCACGTGGCAGTCCTTGGCGCAGTTGCCCGTCCAGTCCAGGCTGCCTGAGGCGGACTGGAACTCCACCTGTGGCGCGGCGCCGGCGCTGGTGACGGTGCCATGGCCCGACACGGTGTGCAGCCGCACCGGCCCGGAGACCTCGTCGATGCGCGCATCGCCGGAGATGGTCTGCACGTCGGCCTTGGCAACGCCGGCGATCTTCACGTCCCCCGACATGGTGCGGACACGCACTTCCCCGAGGCGCTGCGCGCTCACGTCGCCGGACATGGAGGAGAAGTCCAGCCGGCTTCCCTTGGGCAGCTCCACCTTCAGCTTGCCGTGCCGGAGCGAACGCCGCCCGCGGAAAGCAGGTTCCACCCGATCGCCGTAGGCGTAGAGCGCGATGTCGTCGGCCGGCGCGCCGGTGAGGGTCACCGCCACTTGCTGCTTGTCGGTGGTCACCACCTCGATCTCGCCGGACTGCGCGCGCATCTGGAAGGTGACCGGACCGCGCACTTGAAGGGTGGCGCTGCCGCTGCCGCGGGCGCGCGCGGTGGCCTCGCGCTCCGGGTTGCCGACCTCCTCGTCGTTGCCGACGTGGATGCCGGGCATGTGGAAAGACGGGGGCCGGTTGAGCCGGTAGACCTTCACCTTGGTGCCGTTCTCGTCCTCTACTTCGACGTCCTGGTCGTGGCCGTCCCGGCGGCGGTCCTGGCGTGCACGCTCGCGGTCGCGTTCCCGATTGGCGCGGTCGCGATCGCGGGCATCCCGGTCGCGATCGCGGGCATCGCGGTTGCGATCGCGGGCGTCCTCGTCCTGGTCGCTGTCCTCGTCGTCGTCCTGATCGTTGCGCGCCATCACGCCCGGAAGATCCAGGTCCACGTCGACGTCAAGGTCGATGTCGGAAAGGTCGATCTCCGGTACCGGGGGAATCACCGGGATGTCCGGCAGCTCCAGCGTCAGGCCGTGCCGCTTGGGTTGCTCTTGCTGCTGCGACGACTTCGCCCGGGCGACTGCGGGCAGGAGCAAAAGCGCCACGATCAGGGTTGCGCGAATCACGGACTCGCCTCCTCGGAGGATTCCTGGACCACGTTGCGCAGCGAGCGCAGGTAACCGGCGTAGCCGTCCAGCACGCGCATGCGCGCGTTGACGTCGTTGGCGGCCACGCTGCGCGATTCGCCCAGCTGCGTGCGCGCGCGGGTGAGCGTCTCGTCCCACCTCTGGGCCAGCGCGGGATCGAGCCGCGGGCGCAGGCGCTCGTACTCGGCCTCGAGCACCTTGGCGGCGTCGCGGTAATCCATCTCCGCGCGATCGAGCGCCGTCAGCGTCCTGGGGTCGATGGTCGGCGCCTTCCGCTGTGCCACCCGGACGGGCTGCGCCGCAGGAACGGGAACCACGGGATCTGGCCGCACCTTGACGAAGAGGATGGCAGCCGCCGCGGCCGCTGCGGCGGCGAGGACGGGAAGCCGGCGTGCCCAGTGGGGCCGCCGCCGTACAGGCTGCAGCCGCGCCGCCACGCCCGCCCAGAGGTGCGCGGTCGGTGGCGACGGCCTGCGCGCCAGCAGCGCGCGCTCGGCGCGCACCCACGACAGCTCGCGGGCGCACTCGTCGCACTCCACCGCGTGCGCTTCGGCCTCGGCCGCGCGATCCGGGGCCAGCTCGCCCAGGGCCAGCGCCTCCAGCTCGTCTGGCGCCAAGTGGGTCATCGCGCGCCCTCCGTCAGGTACCCCGAGAGCCGGGAACGGAGCTGCAGCCGCGCGCGGTGGATCTCGTTCTTCACCTTCTGTAGCGACCAGCCCATGGCCGAGGCAATCTCGCCGTAACCCAGGCCATGGTCGAGCCGCATCAGCAGGGCGGAACGGCGCTCCTCCGAAAGATCGGCCAGCGCAACCGACAGCATCTGGTCGGCCTCGCCGGACAGGAGCACGGCCTCGGGCGTGGGGGCGTTGTCGACTTGCATCGGTTCGGCGTCGGACTCCAGCAGGGCCGGCGGGTCCCGCCGCTTGCGGCGCAAATGCTCGAAGAAGACCATACGGGCGATCCCGAAGAGCCAGCCCTGCAGCTTGCCTGCCTGCTCCAATGTGGGCAGCCGGTGGTGCGCGCGCACGAAGGTTTCCTGGGTAGCCTCGTCTGCGGCCGCATCGTCGCGGAGCAGATCGCCCAGGAACCTCCGGACGCCAGGGCTTTCCCGATCGAAGATCACGCGAAACGCCTCCGCATCGCCGGCCCGCGCGCGCGACAGCAACTCCTCCTCGGAACCACTGTCGCGGGCGCGAAGCACCTCGCCCGGTAGTGACGCGGCGCGCACGGCGGTTTCAACGTTCCAGAAGCGCTGCTATGTCAGGAGGATGGACGTCTTGGTCACGAGCGCGGAGGGGCTGGAACAGGACATCGCGGTGGGCCGGCACCGGCTCTGGTCCGACGAGCCGCTGGAAGCGGGCGGCACCGACCAGGGGCCTTCCCCCTACGAGCTCCTGGCCGCTGCGCTGGGGTCGTGCACGTCGATGACCCTGCGGTTGTATGCGCGGACCAAGGGCTGGCCGCTGCAGCGCGTCACGGTGGTGGTGAAGCATCGGAAGATCCATGCCGTGGACTGCGCGGAGTGCGAGACGCGCGAAGGGAGGATCGATCAGCTCGAGCGGGAGATCCGCCTCGAGGGGCCGCTGGACGAGCCGCAGCGGGCCCGGCTGATGGAGATCGCCGATCGATGCCCCATCCACCGCACGCTGCAGGCCGAGGTGCGGATCCTGACCCGCAGGGCCTAGGGAGATTCGGGGACACCATACGGAACTCGTCGTATGGTGTCCCCGAATCTTTCTTGTAATCGCCGTAGCCCCAGCTCCGTCTTCATGTCGCGGATCTCTCCCGTGGCACACCGGGACAAGGCCTCTTCGAGCGGCACCCATTCCAGCCGTGCTCCCTCCTCGAAGGGCGATCCGTCCCCCTGCGGCACGTGCGCCTTCGCGCCGTGGGCAACCTCCCCGCAAACGAAGTGGAACACCTCCGCGCACATGCCCGGCGTGGGAAACAAGGGCGGCCCGAGCAGCTCCACGGCGGCCGGGGCCACCAGGAGACCGGCCTCCTCCATCGCCTCGTCCGCGGCGCGCCGGCGAAGGTCGTCGCCGGGCTCGACGATACCCGCCACCAACTCGGGAAAGAGCACCGCGGCGGGCTTCTCCGGCCGTCCGAACTGCACCGGCACGCGGACGCCATGCCGCAGCAGCACCTCCACCGCTCCGGGGCGGCGGCGGAAGAGCGCCACCACCACCGCGTCCAGCCCCATCGGCCGCTCGACGTAGTCCCAGCCTCCCTCCGCAGTGCGCGATCCGTCGGAGAGCAGAAGCCGCATCCGCATGCGGCGCAGCCGCAGATGTCCGCCCTCGCCCACGCGCTGGTCGGAGAGCACCTCGAAGCCCTGCACCTCCGCCGCGCTCATTCGCGCCTCTCGCGCCGCAGGTCGGCCATCATGGCGATCAGCGCGCAGGCGATGGCGAAGCGCGGCTCGATGGGATCGTCGACTTGCAGGATGTCGAGCTGGAACTCGCGGCGGAAGAGATGGAAGACCTGGGTGATGCGCGCCACCTCGCGCCCGCCCAGCTCGATGTGATGGCGCCCCGGAATCAGCCGGATGATCCGGCGCCAGAACCAGGAGCCGTCCTCCACCATCAGCCCGGCCGGCCGCTCCCCGGCATCGAGGATGTCCCAGGTGTCCCGGTACATCGAGCGCCAGCCCCGGTCGCGGATCACGCCCAGCCGCTCTCCGCTCCGCGCGTCGAAGAGGTCGTGCTCCATGTTCACGGCGGCGATTCGGCGATTCTTCAGCACCAGGATCGGGTGGAGCTGCTCTTCGTCGGAGTACATGACGAGCTCGGTCCGCAGGCGGAACCAGGGCTGGGAGACGAACGCCACCAGCCGCCCGTCGGGCGCATGCACCCGGTAGATGCGGCTCCAGGAAAACAGAGGCCTTACGAGGGTATAGCTCGCATGGACGAAGGCCTCCAAGGACGCGTCCGGGAGCGTCTGCAGCGCGCTGGGCATGCCCCATGCGAGCGCCATCACCGGCTTTCGTCAATGGAAAAGTGGAAATCCGCGACCCCGTTTCGTTAAACTGCAATATCGGAGAGATGGGATGGCGGACGCCTTGCAAGTGGAGATTCTCGTCGCCGCGGAGCCTCCGCGCGTCTTCTCGGCGTGGCTGGACGCCCGCGAGCACGCGGCGTTTACAGGAGGCGGCGAGGCGGTGGTCGAGCCCTGGACAGGGGGGCGGTTCATCGCCTGGGACGGCTACATCCACGGCATCCTCCTCGGCGTGGACGAGGGCCACCGCATCGTCCAGACCTGGCGCACGGCGGAGTTTCCACCCGAGGCGCGCGACTCCCGGCTGGTGGTCGAGTTCGAGCCGGCGCGCGGCGGCACGCGAGTCGTCGTCCGCCACGCCGACCTGCCGCCCAGCCAGGTGAAGAGATACGAAAAGGGCTGGACGGAGCATTACCTGAAGCCGCTGTCCAAGTATTTTGCAAAAGGCGCCCGCGGACCGCGCACCCCGGCCCCGCCCGCTCCGGACACCTCCTGGGGCCGCAGGCCCGCACGCAAGGGGCAACGCGGGGCCAACGCCGCCGTGCGCAAGGCGCCTGCGCGAAAGCCCGCCGCCAAGGCGGCCGCGCGGAAGGTGCGCACACCGGCCCGCCGGCCTGCCGCGGCCCGCAAGAAGACCGTTGCCAAGCGCTCCAGAAAGTGAGCACCAGCCGCGTCGGAATGGACGCGATCGTCATCGGAGCGGGAGTGGCAGGTCTCGCGGCGGCGCGCGCCCTGCGGTTGCGCGGCCTGTCGGCGGTGGTCCTGGAGGCCCGCGACCGCATCGGCGGCCGCATCCATACGGTACGGCCGCGCGGTTGGCCGCTGCCACTGGAGGCGGGGGCCGAGTTCGTGCACGGGCGCCCGCCCTCGCTGTTGCCGCTGGCGCGGGGAACGCACGAGCTCCGGGGCGGTCACTACGGGCCGGGGCTGCAGCGGAAGGACGAGCTGTGGAAGTCGGTGATGGAGAAGCTGGGCTCCTTGCCGTCCTCCCGCGAGAAGTCGGTGCAAGCGGCGTTGCGGACGCTGCGCTTCCGACTCCGGACCAACGCCGAAGAGCGGCAGCTCGCGGCGGACTTCCTGGAAGGCTTCAATGCCGCCCCCCTGGACCGCGCCAGCGTGAAGGCCATCGCCCAGCAGACGGAGGCCTCCGAGCGCATCTCCGGAGAGCGCATCGCCCGGCTTTCGCGGGGCTACGATGTCGTGCCGCGGCGGCTGGCGCGCGGCGCGCCGGTGCTGCTGGGAACGGAGGCGCGCGAGGTGCGCTGGTCCCGCGACGGCGTCACGGTGGTGGCCCGCGGCGCCACCTTCACCGCGCGGCGTGCCGTCATCACGCTGCCGCTCGGCGCGCTGCGGGCGGGCACCACGCGTTTCGTGCCTGCCCTGCCGCGCTGGAAGAAGCGCGCCATCGAGGCGCTGGAGATGGGTCCGGTGGTCAAGGTGGCGCTGCTCTTCGACGAGCCGCTCTGGCCTCCGGAGCTGATGTTCCTGCACGCGCCCGGTCAACCCGTGCCCACCTTCTGGCGGCCGCTGCCTTCGCGGGCGCCGGCGCTGATCGGCTGGGCGGCAAGCCGCGACGCGAAAGCGCTGCACCGCAAGGACGCGGCGGCGGAGGCGGTGCGATCGCTCTGCGCCGCGCTGGACAGGCGCGTGCGGCCCCGGCGCGCGCTGGTGTTCGACTGGCAGGCGGACGCGCTGACGCGGGGGGCCTACAGCTGGGTGCCGGTGGGCGAGCTGAAGGCGCAGCGCGATCTGGCCAGGCCAGTGGGGCCGCTGCACTTCGCGGGCGAAGCGACGCACTTCGAGGGCGCCTGCGGCACCGTGCACGGCGCCATCGAGACGGGGCTGCGCGCCGCCGCCGAGATTTGAAAGCTGGCGCCGCAGCTCCCCGCGCCATAGCATCGCCGCGATGGAGGTGTTGGAGCGCATCCAGGCCTGGTACAAGACGCAGGCCGAGCGCGGGCGCGACCCCACGTTGGGCGTGCGCATCGAGACCCTGCACGAGAAGCCGGGCTGGAACGTGCAGATCGATCTCGCCGGCACCCCGCTCTCCGGGCTGAAGCTCGCCCCCTATCGGGAAGGCGCTACCGAGCGCGACTGGCTCGCCTACCGCATCCGCGACGACCGCTTCGAAGGCATCGGCGACCCGACCAAGCTGCAGGCGCTGCTCTTCGCCTTCCTCGACCTGGCCGATCGCACGCAGCACGAGATGGCCAAGGCCCGGCAGCGAGAGAAGAAGTAGTCAGATCCCGCCGTCGCGACCGGGACAGGGAAAGTGCAGCTTGTCGAAGAGATCCTGCGCAGGCAGCGCCAGGTTGATCTCCAGCCTTTCCGGGTTGTCGGCCACCTTGGCGAAATCGGCCAGTGCCCGGTACTCCACGTCCTCGTCGTCGATCTGGCTCTTGATCATCGAGATGGCGCCGCGCGCCATCGCGGAGAGATCGCGCATGTTCTGACCTGGCTGCGGCGTTCCCTCGATGGTCAGCGCCACCGAGTCCCAGACGTTGGCGCGCACCGTCGCCCCGGACAATCCGGCCAGCAGCGATTGGACCTGATCGGAGGAACCCTGGCGGGCGAACGCCAGATCGCTGCGCACGAAGAGGTCGCCGTAGATCTGCTCCTGGGCATTTTCGGGAGTAGGCGAGAGCGCGGCATCGACCAATCCGCGGCAGCCGGACGATCCCCCCGTCAAGAGAAGGTTGCCCAGCTGCGCGATGCAGGAGCGGCCGTCCTGGGTATAGATGGCTGCGCCGCGGTATTCGTCCCGGCGGGCTCCCGCACCTGCGAGCCGCTCCGCCACCGGTTTGCCCTCGAAGAAGCCCGACATGCCCATGCCCGCGCTGGAGATGACCACGCGGTCCACGTCGCGGGTGAAGTCGACGCCCAGGTCGCGGCCGCCTTTCTCCAGATCCTCGAACTCGGCGGGCATGCACTGCCGCAGGCGATCGAAGAGCGGCGAGTTGAGCAGCGCGTTGACCTGGACGACTGCCACGTTCGAATTGCCACCAGCCAGCGCCAGCGACTGGATGGGATCATGGCGGGGAGCCTGCGGCGCGGCCGGCGGCTGCTGTGGAGTCGGCATCCGGCGCGGCGTCTTGTCGGCGGCACGCGGTCGCACCGGGGCCTGACCGGGAGTGGGGAAGTCGGGGACGCTCTCCCGCGCAACTTCCCGCCGGCGCTCGACCTCGCGTGTGGACCAGGCGAACCACGCGGCGCAGACCAGCAGCAGCACCACCGCGGCGGCCAGCAGCCGGAGATCGCGGCGACGTTTCACTTCTCGCTCCTGCGCGCCACAAAGACCAGGACCAGGAAGAGTGCCGCCGCCCACATCGCCGTGAGCGCGAAGGGGGTCAGCGAGACGCGCTCGCCGCCGCCCATGCGCATCGCCTGCTGCGAGAGGGGGCCGATGCTCGGGAGCAGCGCCGGCGCAACAGCCGTCAGCCAGCGCGGAGATGCGCCGAAGGCCACCGCTGCCAGGATGAAGACGGCCATTCCGGCCGCCGCCGCCAGGAGCGCGCTGCGGACGACATAAGTCGCCGCCAGCACCACTGCGTAGAGCGCCGCGAAACCGAAGAGGAGCGGCAGCACCATCCCGAGAAAGCGAGGGCTGACCTCCATCCCCAGCCAGCGCAACGCGCCGAAGAAGAGCGCGATCAGGAAGGCGTGCTGCGCGAGGACGAGGCCCAGCACCGCGGCGTACATGCCGGCGGCGACGTCGCCTCGGGAGACGGGTTGCGCGTGCATGAGAATCGTCCTGCGCGTCTCGAGCAGGGGCGGCGCGAAGAAGGCGGCGAAGACCAGCGCGCCGGGGAGGAGGCCCCAGTAGAGCACGCCGGCGGCCCAGCGCCCCACCCACTTCGCCGCGGTCTCCTGGTCCGCCCCGAACTTCCGGACGCCGGCGGCCGCGCCGGTGACGACGTCGGCGCGCACCAGGAGGAGGAAGATGCCGACGAAGAGCAGCGCCAGCCCGAGAGCGATCCAGCCAATGCGCCGCGCCGCAAGCTCCGCCCCGATCTCACGCGCCACCCGCAGCGCTGCGAGCAGCGCGCGCAGAGGCCGCGCCGGAACATGCGGCGGCTCGGGCGGAGGCGGCCCCGGGGGCGGCGGAGGCAACACCTCGCCGGTCACCGCGGCCTCGAAGGTTGCCTCGAGGTCCCGCCGCAGCGGGCGCACCTCCGCGATCAGCCCGCCTTCCGCGCGCACCTTGTCGAGGGCCGCGTTGAGCTGCGCGAAGTCGTCGTGCGCGACCGGCGTCACCTTCCCGTCGGAGAGCACGATCTCGCTGGCGCCGGCGGCCTCCACCCTGCCGGTCACCACCTGCTCGCGCACCAGCTGCCCGCGGTGCAGGATGCCCACCCGCGTGCAGATCCGCTCCGTCTCCGAGAGCAGGTGCGAGTTGAGGAAGACGGTGCGTCCGCGCTCGCGCTCCTCGCGCAACACCCGCCGCACCAGCGCGCGGCCCATCGGGTCCAAACCATCGGTCGGCTCGTCGAGGATGAGCAGGTCGGGCGCGCCCAACAAGGACAGCGCCAGGAGCGTGCGCTGCTTCTCGCCCTTGGAGAGCCGGCCGGCGGCGCGATCCACCAGCTCCGCCATGCCCAGGCGCTCCAGCTGCTCCATCCCCTGCCTTTCCGCCTCGGACAACGGAAGTCCGCGCAGCACCGCGAACCTGCGCAAGAGGCGCCGCGGCGATGCGCCAGGCGAGAGCTCCGCGGCCTCGGGCACGAAGCCGATGCGCCGGCGGACCTCGGGATCGTCGGGCCGCTGCCCGAAGACGCGCACTTCGCCCTCGTCGGGCAGGGAGAGCCCGAGCAACAGCCGGATGAGCGTGGTCTTGCCGGCGCCGTTCGGGCCGGCCAGGCCGTAGCATTCGCCCGGCTCGACGCGGATGCTCACGCCGCGCAACGCGTCGCGCTTGCGGAAAACGCCGTAGCGCTTGCCGACACTCCAGAGATGCAGCGCCGGCGGCTGCGGCGTTATTTGCCGGCCCCCGCCGCCAGGGCCGCCTTCTTCGCTTCTCCCTCCGCGTCGCGCAGCTCCACCTTGCCCAGCTTCAACGCGGCGATCCTCGGCTCGATCTCCTTCAACGGGCCCACCACCACGATGGCCATGTCGTCGGGGTGCAGCCGGTCGCGCGCCGCCTTGGCCACGTCCTCGCGGGTGACCGCCTCCACGCGCTGCTGGTAGGTGGCGTAGTAATCCGCGGGCAGGCCGTGCGACCAGGCCCGCGCGTAGGCGCCGGCGGTCTGGTCGTTGCTGGCGAAGAGCGCCGGGATGGCCCGCACCAGCGAGTCCTTGGCATCCGCCAGCTCCGCCTCGCTCATCTCGCCGGACTTCATCCGCGACAGCTCCTTCATGAACTCGCCCAGCGCGTCGGCGGTCTTCTCGCTGACCACGCCGCCTGCGGCCACGAAGGGGCCCGCCTCGCGGTGCGTGTCGAAGAAGCTGAACACGCCGTAGGAGTAGGCGTGCTCACTGCGCAGGTTGCCGTTGAGGCGCGAGTTGAAGCTGCCGCCCAGGATGTTGTTCATCACCCGCACCGGGAAGATGTCCGGCGCGCCGGAGGCCACGCCTACCTCGCCGATCCAGATCTGCGACTGCGGAGCGCCGGGCTTGTCCACCAGCGTGACCACGCGCGTGCCGCTCTTCCCCAGCGTGTACCTGGGCGGCTTGGGCGCCGCGCTCTCCTTCCAGCTCCCGAGCCGCGCTTCCAGGATGGGCATCAGCGCTGATTCGGTGGTGTCGCCCACCACGAAGAGGGCCGCGTTCGAGGGCCGGAACCAGGCCTTGTGCCAGGCGGCCAGATCCTTGGCGGTGATGGTCTTCACCGACTTCACCGTGCCTTCGCCCGGATATCCCCAGGGGTGTTTCTCGCCGTAGATCACGCGCGAGAGCACGTGCTGTCCCACGGACTGCGGGTCGTCGAGCGTCTGCGCGATCTGCCCCAACCGCTCCACCCGCACGCGCTCGACGTCCGCCGCGCGGAAGGCCGGATGCTGCACGACGTCCGCGAACAGCTCCAGCACCGGGTCCAGCGTGTCGGAGAGCGCGGTGACCGAAGCCCGAGAGGAATCCGCGTCTGCAGAGGTGCCGTAGCGCGCGGCCAGGTCCTCGAAGCCCTTGGCGATGGCCGCGGCATCGCGCGAGGGCGTGCCTTCGTCGAGGAGGTCCAGCACCATCGATGAGAGCCCTGCCCTGCGCGGCGGATCGGTGTCTTCGCCGGACCTCACCGCCAGCGAGATGGCGACCAGGGGAACGTCGTGGCGCTCGATGAGGAAGACATCGAGTCCGTTCTTCAGCTTCAGCTGCTTGGGGATGGGCGCGCGAAACTCCACGCCAGCGGAGGGCGGGGGAGGCCGCGCGCGGAAGGCGTCGTCGGGAGCGAGGTCGTCTTTCTTCGGCTCGACACGAGCTTGCGCTTGCGGCGCGGGAGTCGCGGCTTGCGGCGCGGGCTTGGGAGTCGATGCACAGGCCGCGGCCAGGGCGGCCAGGATGAGCTTCTTCACTTCGCACCTCCCGACGACGCCTGCGGTGGTTCAGGAAGGATGGTGATCAGGACGCGCTGCTCGTCGCGCAGGTAGCGCTGGGCGAGCTGCTGGATCTGCTCGGGCGTCACCGCCAGCGTCGCCTTCAGATTGGTGGTGAAGGCGCCCGGATCCTGCGCCCACATCTCGTAGTAGTTGAGCTGGTCGGCCTTCCCGCCGAAGCCCCCCACGTTTTCGAGCTGCGCGAAGAGGCCGGCCTCGAGATTGCGCTTGGCGCGATCCATCTCCTCCTGCGCGGGCGGGGCGTCCCGCAGCCGCTTCACTTCCTCGGTCAGCGCGGCTGTCACCTCCTCCGGCGTGTGGCCGGCCTGCACGGTGGCGGAGATCTCGATCAGCCCGCCTAGTTGCATCGAGGGATCCCAGCTCGCGCTCACGTCCTGTGCGATCTTCTTCTGGTAGACGAGGTCGTGGTAGAGGCGGCTCGACTTTCCCCCGGCGAGGACGCGCGTCAGCGGGCCGGCGGCGGCGTTCTCCAGCGGCTTCGGACCCACGTACCCGATCAGCACCTTGGCGAGCTGCACCTGGTCGCGCAGGGTCTCGCGCTGCTCCCCGGCGTGCGCTTCCGTCTTCGCGGTCACGGCGGGCTTCTGCGGGCCGCGCGCGATGGGCCCGAAGTACTTCTCAACCAGCGCCTTCGCCTCCGCGATCTTGAAGTCCCCCACCAGGGCCA
>DASRTX010000086.1:0-9467 GCA_035655715.1 Myxococcales bacterium
GGAGGTGGAGGCGGTGGCGGCGGGACCGCCTCGAACGAAGCGACCGCCGCCGCGTCGGACTCCAGGCGCAGATCACACGCCGCGGTGCCCGTGCAGGAGCCGCTCCAGCCCTTGAATTGCGCGCCCGCCGAGGGCCGCGCCTCCAAATGGAGGACGGTTCCCGATGCCGCCGCGATCTTGCAGCTCGTGCTGCAGCTCGCTTGCGTCGACTCTACCGACCCGGGTCCCGAGACGGTGAGGTCGAGGACGCGTTGGGGCGGCGCCACGGACGCCGTAGTCTCCGGCGACGCGGGCGAGCAGGCGAGCACCAGCACGCACGCTGCGATCAAGGCGATGGCGGACCGCATGCCTCCCCCCGTGGAAGCTCCCGTGGGGAACGTAGGCATGCGCACGCCGGCCGCACACCGCGGGGCGGCTTGGTTCAGAGCGAGCGGAGGTAATTGGCCAGCGCCGTCTTCTCGTCCTCGGTCAATCGGAGATGGAAATGGCGATCGTAATGGTCGATCACGTCCCCGAGGGTGGCGAACCGGCCGTCATGGTAGAAGCCGCCTTTCGCCCGCACGAAGAGACCCCGCAGCGGCGTCGTCCGGTAGCGCTCGTCGGGCGAACGGAGCGCCTGGAAATCGTCGATGCCGATCTCCTCCGCGGTGTGCATGCCCCATCCGGGCTCCGTGAAGAGCGGAGGCACGTGACACCGCGCGCAGGCTGCCTTCGAGCTGAAGATGGCCTTGCCCTGCTCCGCCAGCCTCTTGTCGTAAGAGCCTTCCGGCGGCTTCGGCGCCGGGATCGCCAATTGGTAGAAATGCAGCGCCGCCAGCTTCTCGGTGACGTGGTCGTCGCGCGGCGCGAGGTGACCGGTCCGGACGCGCTTGGCGATGGGAAACTTCTTCGCATCGTCCAGCCGCGGATCGAAGAACGTGCCCATGCCGTGCATCTGCGTGATGGCCACGTACGCGTTCCAGTACGTCACCGTGCCCCAGCCCGTATAGGTGTGCAGGTTGACGCCGGCGAGGCCGAACGCGGCGGGAATCACCGTCGCCGCGCTCTTGCCGTCGGGCCTGAACGCCTTGCCGTCCAGCAGCAGCTCGGCGTCGTATTTTCCCGGTCCCCAGCTCTCCAACACCTTCTTGACGGTGGCCACGTCGACGCCCAGGATCTCGGCGATGACCGACAGGTCGGGCGCCAGCGCCGCGATCTTCCCGACGTCGAGGTCGCGGTTCGGCCAGCCGTCGAGACGCCGGCCGATGCCCTTGCCGAAGTTGTCGTCGGTGGTGGAGTGGCAGAGCGCGCAGGTGATGCCGATGGAGACCATCCGATCGCCCTGGTAGAATGCCTTCACGCCGACGACGGCGTCGTGCTTGAGCAGGTTGTTGGTGTTCTCGGGGTCCTCGAAGCTGAGCGTACCGCCCTTGATGACGTCGCCCACGGCGCTCGGCACGCGCCCGAAGTCGACGCGCAGCCCCAGCGCCAGCGCGGTGCGCGGCGTCAGCCCCTGGCCGGTGCCGCCGTGCTTCTCGCCGGCGATGACCTCATGCAGTCGCAGCTTGCCGCCCCAGAACTGCTCGCTCCCGAAGGTCTCGTCGCGGAAGATGTCGCGCCCCCGCTCGAGCATCTTCTTCGCGCTGTCGTCGATGGCGTGCTCATAGCTCTCTTCGGGAGCTTGCTTGACCGCGATGTTTTGCGGGGTCTCGGCAGGCGCAGGCGAATGGCAGCCGGCGAGCGCCAGCATGGAGGCGACGAGTACGGATCGCATGCAGGGAACCTCTTTCTTCCCCCGGGGTCGCTTCCAATGGCGCGCCGCATTCCGGACCGCAAGTACCGCCGGCGTGGAATGTCCGGATGCCGTCCGTCGCCGCGGCGCGATAAGGTCGCGTCCATGCGCATCCCGCTCCTGGTGGCGATGTTCTGCGCCGCGCTTCCCGCGCGAGCGCAGCAGGCGGTCTTCCTGGTCCGGCACGCGGAAAAAGCCGATGCCTCGAAGGATCCGGTCCTCTCGTCCAAGGGGCAGGCGCGGGCCCGCGCGCTCTCCACGCTGCTCCGCGACGCCGGCATCACCGCGATCTGGGCCACGGATCTGCGCAGAACGCAGTTGACGGCGCAGCCGTTAGCAAAGCTGAAGAAGCTGGAAGTGCGCGTCCACGCCGCCAAGGACATCTCCGGGCTGGTGGCGGAGGTGCGCCGTATGGCGGCGAACGGCAAGGCGCTGGTGGTCGGCCACAGCAACACGCTGCCCGAGATCGCCGCCGCCCTCGGCGTGCGCGAGAGGATCGAGATCGCGGACGACGAGTACGACGCGCTGCTGGTGGTGGTGCCGGAGCCGGGCGGCGGTGCACGGCTGCTGCGCTTGCGACAGCCGGATCCAAACTAGCCGTGTTCATTTTCGCTCGTCGTGCCCGGAATCCCGGTCTGCCGGTCCATTGGAGTGCAATGCAACCCTCCAAAGGAGGAGCCCTGCAATGACCGCGCGATCCCTTGCCCTCTCCTGCATCGTCCTCGTCGCCTGCGGCGGCGGCCAGACGACCCCGCCCGCGACCTCCACCACCATCGGGCCGCTGGGCGGCGTGGTGCAGATGCCTTCCGGGCCGGCGCTGAACATCGTCGCCGGCGCGCTGCAGGCGGACACCACCATCACCGTGCGGGCGCGCAGCTCGGCGCCCGGAGATGCGCTCTCCACCGTCTACGAGTTCGAGCCCGCGGGCCTGACGCTCGCGCGGCCTGCCACGCTTTCCATTCCGGTGGGCGCCGGCGTCCAGACGGCCTCGCTCTTCTGGACCCGCGCGGGCACCGCCAACGACTTCGACAGCGTGCCGGCCATGGTGCAGAACGGCGCCGCTTCGGCCACGGTCGACCGGCTCGGCGCGGGCTATGCCGGACCTGCGCGAGGCGCGCCGCGGACGGTGAGCGGCCAGCTGAGCACGGTGTACTGGGCGGACGACGGCACCAGGACGACTCGGCCGGGCGCGTTCGGTCCGCGCCTGAACGTCTCTGCCGTCTGGATTCCCGCGGGTCCCAACTACCGGCGCCTGCCCGTCTCCATGGGGGCCGATTCCAGCTTCTCGGCTCCCGGCGTTCCCGCAGGACCCTACTTCCTGGAGGTGGACACCATCTGGGACGCCACCACCACCTGGGCCCAACTGGTGGAGATGAGCACCAGCACGCCCGACCTGTCCCTGGTCACCACCGCCCGCCCCGACGTGGAGGTGGCTTCGCGCGAGACCGACTTCACCCTCGACCTGCTCGGCCTGACCCCCTGGATCAGGCCCTCTTCGGGGTTCACCGGCGACATGCTGCTGCTCGCGGGCTCGCAGCCGCACGTCTACGGAAGGCCGCAGGTGGCGGCATCCGCGCCGCCTGCAGGAACCAGCAGCTTCCACGCCACCTTCGACTGGAACCAGATGAGCACGGCGCAGGCCATCGCCCTGCCCGACGCCTCCAAGGGCGACGTGGTCTTCGCCTACCAACGCTCGAGCACGCCCATCGGCAGCGGCGCCAACCAGGGAGTCTCCCACGTGGCCTCGCGGTTCGCGCGCCTCGACGGCCTGACGCTGCACGACGGCATCGCCGCCAGCGCGTCGGTGACGCTCGCAGACGCGCCGCAGACCGGCAGGCTGCGGGCGAACCTGCGCAACTCCCCCTGGGCAGCGTTGCTCGCCGACGCGAATCCCGCCACCAAGCCCGACGGCAACCAGGGAGTCTCGCTGCTGGCCGTTCCCAGGACGCTGGACTTCCCCGATTCGCCGGTCCTGAGCGCCACCACCTCGCTGGCCTGGATCCAGGGGCCGCCGCTCGGCGACGTCGACTACGGCGTCGTGTCTTACGGCCAGTTTCTCGGCGCGGGGTGGAAGGAGGCGCGGTACGTCCTGTACCTCGCGACGGCGGACGTGCCCATGCCCGGAACCACCGCGACGTATCCCATGGGGCTCGCCTTCGTCTCGTTCGAGCCGATGCCGGCGGACGACGAGATCGTGCCGGTGCTGGGTCCGCCGCGCCTTCCGCGGATCGAAGGCCGCGACGCCTTCCAGGCGCAGAGCGGCGTCGGGTTGCGCCCCACCCTCTCGTGGTCTCCGCCGCGGCTGGGAGGCGCCACGTCCTACGTGGTCCGCATCGATCAGGCGAGCGGTCCTCCGGGACCCTTCGCCTCCATCTCGCTGGTGGTGTACGGCGTGACCTCGGTTCAGGTCCCCGATGGACTGCTGGCCAAGGGGAGCCAGTACGCCGCCACCATCAGCTCCTTCTCCGCCGCCTGGGACAAGCTCGATCGTCCGCCGCTGCGCAGCGGGATGCCGTGGTCCATGTCCGATTGCGTTACCGCGGTGTTCACGCCCTGACCAGCCATTGACTCGGTTGCCCGGGAAAAGGTACGCGGATTACGGCAGTCAACCGGCAGGGAGGGATACGCATGCGCAAGATGTCAGTGATCGTCGCGGCATTGATGCTGTGCGGAACGGCAGCGTTCGCAGTATCGGACAGGTACGGCACCGCGGGCTGCGGCCTGGGTTCGCTGGCGTTCGGCAACCAGAAGGGACCCATCCAGATCATCGCCGCCACCCTCAACTCGTTGTTCGGCAGCCAGACCTTCGGCATCACCACCGGGACCTCGAACTGCGCCGAGACCGGCGGCGGGCTCTCCAGCGCCAGGGTGTTCATCGAGACCAACCGCGAGGCACTGACCAAGGACATCGCCCGCGGACAGGGCGAGACAGTGAAGAACCTGGCCACGCTGGTGGGCTGCAGCGACGCGGGCGCGATGGGAGCCACGCTACAGAAGAACTTCGGCACCATCTTCCCCAAGGCCTCGACGCCCGTCGACCAGGTGTCCGACAGCATCTTCTCCACGCTCAAGGCGGAGAAGTCGCTGACCTGCGACAAGCTGAGCTGATCCCTGCGGACCGCCGGGCGTCTCGGTCCCTTGCTGTTCTTGCCGCTGCTCGCGGTGTCGTTCGCGCCGCGAGCAGCGGCAGGCGCTTCGGCTGCCGCCGAGCTCGCGGCGCAGGCCCGCGCGCTGCACCTCGAAGAAGATCGCGAGTGGCTGCGCCTGGGCCACTGGCATCGGACGCTCCTCGGCGGCTACAAGAGCCAGGCGGACGGCCCGGACTTCTTCCTCGCCGCGGACGGCAAGACCAACCCGGGCGCCGAGCTGGCCGCGACGCTGCAGGCCATGTACGGCGAGCTCCGGCTCAGCGACGAGCAGCGCGCGCGCAACGTGGTGACGCCGGAGTGCCGCTTCCCGGCCCGGATGGGCTGGCTTCTCGGCAAGCTGCGGCCGGCGAGCGTTCCGCAACTCGACTGCCCGCGCCTCGACGAGTACTGGCGGCACGTGGACCCCGAATCCGCCAGCCTGATCTTCTCTTCGTACTACCTGAACAATCCTTCCTCGATGTTCGGGCACACCTTCCTGCGCATCCGCAAGCGCGGCGGGAACGTTCCCACCGCCCGGCGCGAGCTGCTGGACTCGAGCGTCGATTTCTCCGCGACCCCGGACACGCACAACCCTGTGCTCTACGCGGTGAAGGGGCTCACCGGGATGTTCCCCGGCACGTTCCACCTCATGCCCTACTACTACAAGGTGCGCGAGTACAACGACTACGAGTCGCGCGACCTCTGGGAGTACGAGCTGTCGCTCACCCCGGCCCAGCTCGCCATGCTGGTGGCGCACCTCTTCGAGCTGGGGTCCACCTGGTTCGACTACTACTACGCCGACGAGAACTGTTCGTACCACGTGCTGGCGGCGCTGGAAGCGGCGGCGCCGGAGCTGCAGCTCCTCGACGGGCTCAAGCTCCCGGTGGTGCCCGGCGACACCGTCAAGGCGCTCTATGCCAACCCGGGCCTGGTCAAGGAGGTCCGCTACCGGCCCAGCGCCTGGACGCAGTTCCGCGCCCGCATCGCCGGCATGGACCGGGCCTCGCTCCGCGCGGTGGAGTCGGTGGCGGAAAACCCCGAGGCGCCCGTGCCGGCGGCCGGCGGAATGCGGATCCTCGACGCGGCTGCCGACCTGATCGACGTGCGCTACGCCCACGATCTGATCGCCGAGCCGGACGGAAAAGGCGGCCGCATCAAGCAGCGCGTGCTGGAGCGCCGCGCGGGAATGCAGGTGGTCAGCCCGGAGCTCCGGGTCGAAGCGCCGCTCGAGCGCAGGCCCGATCTCGCGCACGGCTCGGCGCGCGTCTCCGCGGCATTCGGCGGCTCCACCGCGCGCGGGCCCCTGCTCTCCCTCGGCTACCGCCTTTCACTGCACGACCTCGTCGATCCCCCGACGGGCTACCCCGAGCTGTCGCAGATCGAGTTCTTCCCCACCGAGCTGCGCTTCTATCCGCGCGACCAGGCCGTCGAGCTGGAGCGGATCGACTTCGTGGAGCTGGTCTCGCTCCATTCCATCTCCACCTTCGATCAATCGCTCTCCTGGCGCGTGCGGGCAGGAGCGCGGCGCCTGCGCGACGGCGGCTGCGACGGATGCCTCGCCGGCTCCGGAGTCATCGGCACGGGCCTGTCTGTGGCCACCGAGGGCGAAACGCTGGCGGTGTTCGCCTTCGCGGACTTCGCTCTCGACGCCGCGCCGTCGCTGCGCGGGATCGAGGGCGCTCCGGGGATCCGCGCCGGCGTGGGCCCCTCCGGCGGACTGCGGCTGCGCCTGGGCGAAAGCCTCGCCCTGGTCGCAGGCGGCCGGTTCCAGTATTTTCCCTTCGCGATCTCGCGCACCTCATGGGCCGTCGAATCGAGCCTGCGCTGGTCGCCGTTCCGGAACTGGGCGTTGGGAGCGACGGGCAGCTACCAGGCCTCTGCCACCGAGGCAGCGCTGCAGGCGTTCACCTATTTCTGAAGTTCAGTCGTCGGCGCGGTCTACCACCGCCAGCGCGTAGGGATCGTTTCCCACGCCGGTGACCGTGGCCACTACCGCCCTGGTGCGCAGGTCGACGATCCACACCGTGCCGGTGGGCTGGAAAGGCGTCAGCGTGACGCGCGGCCCGCCCGAGATGACGGCGTAGCGTCCGTCCGAGGTCACCGCCGAGCCCTTGGGGCGCGCCGGCCGGATGGCCGCGCCGTCCGGCTCCGACGGCCGGGTGAGCGGGATGCGGGCGACCTCCGCCTTGGGATCGTGGGCCAGCGCGCGCGCGAGGTCGACGATGGAGACGTTGTTGGAGCGGAAGTTCGGGACGACGATCTGCTTGCCGTCCGGCGTGAAGGAAGGGATGAACGGCCGCGTCTGGACGTTGGGATCGCTGGTCCCCACCAGCACACGGGCCACCTCGGCGTCGGCGGCCCGCACCCGCGCGCGCTCGACGTCGATGATGGAGATGGTGTTGCCCTCGAAGGCGACGCGCTGGCTCTCCCGGTTGGCCGCGACGATAAAGCGCCCGTCGGGGCTGGCCGCGATTCCCCAGGGGCCGATCTGGGTGGGGATGCGCAGGATCTCCGACCGCCGGTTCCCGGCCAGCGCCTGCTCCAGGTCGATCACGGACACGTCGTCGGTGCCGCCGTTGGCGACGAAGAGATAGGACTTGCCGTCCTTGCCGTGGCCGACGGCGAGGCCGTTGCTGTCGGGGAAGCAGCCCCACTCCGGATTCGGGGAGAGCAGCGGGACCGGCGCGGGAGGGCCGTGCGGCGAGACGAAGGGGACCACGAATCGCGACGCGCAGTCGGGGTGGGCGGTTCCCAGCGCCAGCTCCACCTCCCCGCGCAGGCTTCCGGTCCGGCGATCGACGAAGGTGATCCGGTTGCCGCCGTCCTCGGTGAGGTGGCTCTCGGCGTTGGCGACGACGAACAGATCGGGCAGGAGCGCGAGACCCACCGCGCCGAAGTGGCCGCTGTCGATGTGGCGATCCAGAGCCGCCGCCGTGTTGTCGTCCTTGCGATCGATCATCTTCTGGATCGACATCACGGCGATGCCGCCGCGGCCGCCGTGCTGCAGGAATTCGTCGTTGTCGATGGCGCCGTGGTGGTTGACCACGAAGGCCGTCTTGCGATCCTCGCTGATCACCACGTTGGCCGGATCGCCCAGCGGCCTGCCGTCGAGGCGGTCCAGCGCCGTCTTCGAGCGGCTGACGATGGCGTTGGGCGTCTTGTCGTTTTCCGGCCGCAGCGCCTTGCGCAGATCGATGGCGTACATCCGCGGATCCCTGCGGCCGGTGGCGAGGATGAAAGTCCTGCCATCGTCGCCGGCCGATGCGCTGCCGACGAGAGAGAGCAGCAATGCGCCGGCGGCCAGCCCGTGTCGGAGCGTCATGTGAGACCTCTTGGCCGTTCAGCTATCTCAGACGAAGGTTGGATGGCAAGGGCGCTCGCCGCAGCGCGCCTCGATCCGATGACGGTGCTGCGCAGCGAGTGACTGCTAGTCGTCGTCCAGGTCTTCGATTCCCGCCGCGAACCAGGCGCCGCCGGTATTGCGGATGAGCAGCACTGGACTGGCGCAGCCGGAGGGAGCCGGCGTGAGCACGTCATCGATGCGGAAGTCGCCGTTGGGCTGCAAGGGGACACCCGTGGTGTCCGTGTTGCGCAGCGTGAAGGGCGCCGCCGCTTCGCAGATCAACGTGGCGAAGACCTTCTGGTTGGCGTTGCCGCCGATGCCGTTGCCGCCGGCGAGCAGCAGGCCCTTTCCGCGCACGCTGATGCTCCCGTCCCTCCCGACCGTCGCCCGCAGGTCGGCAATCCGCCAGATCTGACCCGGCGGCTGTACGCCGCGCACGATGTTGCGGTTCACCACCTCCGCCGTCGGGGCGGTACCGACGCCAGAGGACACGGGGATCACGCCGACGCCGCCCTTGAACTTCACCAGCGTGTCGTCGGCGGAGGCGACGAACGCGGCCAGACCCACAGAGAGTGCCAGGCCGAACACTTTCTTCGACATGCGAGACTCCTTTCCCTGCTATCGGGCGCGGCACGCTAGCCGTTGCGGCCCACGAGATCCAGCTTGGAGTCGAAGCGGTCCTGGCACGGATGTTTTCTGTGCCGGCAGCCCGCCATCGGGTGTCCCGGATAACGCATCAGGACCAGCTGCAAGAACCAGCGAGGGAAAATGAACGCCACCGTCCGGCTACTTGTTCTTTGTGCGATGGTCTTGACTGCCTGTAGCGCCGAAGTCGATCCGGCAGATCAGACGACGCCGGAAGAGGAGACGTTCTCGGCCCTGCTCTTGCAGACCTGCACGGCGGTGAACATCCGCAGACAGCCCATCAAGGGCACGCTCTGCGGCGGAACCTCGCACGCCTTCGGGTGCACTCCAGGCGTGCTTTACAATTGCAACGACAAGAGCCTGACCGGCAACTGCACCCTCGCCACGGTGTGCGCCAATGGGTGCAGGACCGATGGGCTCCGGGACACGTGCTTCGCGGGCGCCACTCCGCTCGTGCTCGGCGCATCCTCGCCGACCGGCGGCGTCGACGAGCGGGCCACGGTCACGCTCTCCGATGCGCATCCGCGATCCAACGGCATCGTCAACATGCGCATCGACCGCGGCGACCTGATCGCTGCCC
>DASRTX010000087.1:0-2896 GCA_035655715.1 Myxococcales bacterium
GCCCAGCTGCGTCACCCCGGCATCGTGGCGGTCCACGACGTGGGCATGCACGAGGGGCAGGTCTACATCGTCTCCGAGTACCTCGACGGCCCCGACCTCGGCCGGTGGCTGCTCGACCACCGCTCGGCCTGGCCGCAGGCCGCCCGGATCGCGGCCGCCGTGGCCGACGCGCTCGCCCACGCGCACGCCCGACTCATCATCCACCGCGACGTCAAGCCGGCGAACATCCTCCTCGGCGCCGACCGCGCACCGGTGCTCGTGGACTTCGGCCTGGCCCTCGGCGAGGCCCAGGCGGGCGGCGCTCAGAAGGGCGTCGTCGCCGGCACTCCGCACTACATGTCGCCGGAGCAGGCGGCCGGCACGGCCCACCGCATCGACGGCCGCACCGACGTCTACAGCCTGGGCGTGGTGCTTTACGAAATGCTCACCGGGCGCTTGCCCTTCCGGGCGACCGATCGCCAGGAACTCTTGCGGCAGGTTCGTGACGACGAGCCGCAGCCTCCCCGGCAGCTGGTCGGCGACATCCCGCCCGAGCTGGGACGGGCGTGCCTCAAGGCGCTGGCGAAGCGGCAGGAGGATCGCTACACCACCGCAGGGGACTTCGCCGCGGACCTGCGCCGGGTCCTCCCGACCTGGGCGGTCGCGGAGTTGACCGGTCCGCAATCGGGTTGGTCGGCAAGTCCACCGATTTCCGCCGTCAAACGTCATTCCGTGGGTCGCCAGAAAGAACTCGCGGAGCTGGGTCGTGCCTTCGAGTCGGCGGCGGCCGGTCAGGGGCTATTCCTGTGCGTGACGGGCGAGCCCGGCATCGGCAAGACGACCCTGGTCGAAGATTTCCTCAGCGAGCTCGCGGCCACCGGCCGCCGCTGCGCCCTGGCGCGCGGGCGCTGTTCAGAGCGCCTCGCCGGGACCGAGGCCTATCTGCCGTTTCTCGATGCCCTGGAGAGCTTGCTCCACGACGAAGTGGGTGAGGCAGCGGCACGGGTGATGAAGGCGACCGCCCCGAACTGGTACGCGCAGGTCGTGTCGCTGACCGCGGAAGACTCCTCCCTGACGCGCGTGCTCGCCGAGTCGAAAGCGGCCTCCCAGGAACGCCTGAAGCGCGAGCTGGGTGCCTTCCTGCGGGAGGTGTCGCACCTGCGGCCGTTGCTCCTGTTCTTCGATGATCTGCACTGGGCGGACGCCTCGACCGTTGATCTGCTCGCCTACCTCGGCGGCAGGTGCGCGGGGATGCGTGCCCTGTTGGTGTTGACCTATCGCCCGACCGACCTGGTGCTGGGCAAGCACCCATTCGGGCCGGTCAAGCTGGACTTGCAGGCGCGCGGCGTCTGTCGCGAGCTGGCGCTGGAGTTCTTGACCCGAGAGGATCTCGATCGCTATCTCGCGCTCGAATTCCCCGGGCATTGCTTCCCGGAGGAGTTCGCGGCCCTCGTCCACGCCCGGACGGAGGGCAGCCCGCTGTTCATGGCCGACCTCCTGCGCTACCTTCGCGACCGACAGGTGCTGGCGCAGGAACAGGGCCGCTGGACGTTGGGGCGATCGATCCCCGACCTCCGGCGCGACCTGCCCGAATCGGTCCGCGGCATGATCCAGCGGAAGATCGGTCAGCTCGGCGAAGACGACCGCCGCTTGCTGGTGGCGGCCAGCGTGCAGGGCTACGAGTTCGACTCCGCGGTCGTGGCCCGGGTGCTCGAGCGGGATGCGGCGGAAGTGGAGGACCGGCTGGACGAGCTGGACCGTGTCCATGCCCTCGTGCGGACGGTCAGGGAGCAGGAGTTCCCCGACCGGACTCTGACGCTGCGGTACCGCTTCGTCCACGTGCTGTATCAGAACGCCCTGTACGCGTCGCTGGGGCCGACGCGTCGCGCTTCGCTCAGCGCGGCGGTGGCGCAAGCGCTGCAGGGCTACTACGGGGAGAAGAGCGGGGACGTGGCCGCCGAATTGGCGCTGCTCCTGGAGGCGGCACGGGACTTCTCGCGGGCCGCGGACTATTTCCTGGTGGCGGCTCAGAACGCGGTCCGCGTCTTCGCCAATCAGGAGGCCGTAGTACTCGCATGCCGGGGAGTCGAACTGCTCGCGTCGTTGCCGGACACCCCCGAGCGCGCCCGCAAAGAACTCGCCCTGCAGATCACCTTGGGCCCGGCCCTTTTTTCCACCAGGGACTGGACGGCGCCCGACATTGAGGCGGTCTACGCGCGCGCACACGTCCTGTGCCGTGAGCTGGGAGAATCGCCGGCTCTCTTCCCGGCGTTATGGGGAATATGTCTCTTCCGCATCGTGCGCGGGGAAATCCAGACGGGGCTGAATCTGGCAGAGCAGTTGCTTGACCTGGCGCAGGGCGCGCGGGACCCGGGCCTCCTTCTGCAGGCGCACTACGCGCTGGGACGGGCCCATGCCTTCCTCGGAGATTGGGCGACCGCAAAGACACACCTGGAGCAGGCGATCGCCTGCTATGACCGCCGTCAGCACGGCGCGCATGCCTTTCTCTACGGCGGCCATGACCCGTGCGTGTCTTCCATGGGCTATGCGGCCCACTCACTTTGGATGCTCGGCTATCCCGAGCAGGCCTTGCAGAGGGGCCGGGAGGCCCTGGCGCTGGCCCGCGAGCTGGGTCATCCCGCCAGCCTGGGCCACACGCAGTATTTGGTCGCAGTCCTCCATCAATACCGCCGGGATGTAACCGAGACCCTTGAGCTGGCCGAGGAACTCCAGGGACTCGCTGCCGATCAGGGGCTCTCGATTCACTTGGCGGCAGCATCGGTCCTGCGAGGCTGGGCTCTGGTGGAGCGCGGTCGCAGCGAGGAGGGGATGGCGCAAATACGCCAGGGGTTCGCTACGGGGGAACCCACGCGCGCCCACTTGCGTGCTCATTCCCTTGCCTTGTTGGCCGAGGCCT
>DASRTX010000088.1:0-4175 GCA_035655715.1 Myxococcales bacterium
ATCCGGCGCCGCCCAGCACCACCGCTCGCTTGCCCGTGAAGCCTGTCATTGGGGGGAAGCTGCGCAGCGGCAGCCCCGCCGGGAATACGTAACCACCCGGACGCCGCGCGTTGACTCACCCCGGTACGGGCGCTATGACCCGCCACCTGCCAGAATGGCTCTTGCGAGGGTGGCGGAACTGGCAGACGCGCAGGCCTTAGAAGCCTGTGGGGCAACCCGTGCGGGTTCGATTCCCGCCTCTCGCACTCATTGGTTCGTGCAAGGAGCACCAGTGGTCCAGTCCCGCGTCGAGGATCTCAGCCCGGTGGTGAAGAAGGTGTCGGTCGAGGTGACACCGGACCGCGTCAAGGACGCGCTCGACACCGCGTACACGTCGGTTTCGCGAACGGTGAAGCTGAAGGGCTACCGCCAGGGCCACGTGCCGCGGCGGCTGGTGGAGCGCTACTTCGGCGACGACGTGAAGAAGGACGTGGCGCAGAAGCTGGTCACCGGCTCCATCCACGAGGCCCTGGCCGAGCACAGCCTCGATCCGGTGGCGCCGCCGCGGGTGGAGAACGGATCGGTCGAGGCCGGTCAGCCCTTCAAGTACACCGCCACGGTGGAGGTGCGGCCGCGGGTGGACCCGAAGGACTACGAGGGCTTGAGCGTCCCCAGGATCGAGGCGGAGGTCACTGACGCGCAGGTGGAGGAGCGGGTCGAGGAGATGCGCGCCAACCAGGCGATGTTCGTCCCGGTGGAAGGGCGCGAGGTGGCGGAGGCGGGCGACTTCGTCTCCGCCGACTACGAAGGCTTCGTCGACGGGGCGCCGCTGCGGGGAGCCAAGCGGGAGGGCGTGCTGCTGGAGGTGGTGCCCGGCTCCATCCTCGAGAACAAGGCGGAGGGCCTGCTCGGCGCGAAGGTGGGAGAGGCGCGCGAACTGGGCGTCAGCTTCCCCGCCGACTACGCGGTCGAGGAACTGCGGGGCAAGGAAGCGCGCTTCCAGGTACAGGTGAAGGGGCTGAAGAAACGCGAAGTGCCGGCGCTGGACGACGCGTTCGTGCAGGACCTGGGCGGCGAGCCCAAGACGCTGGCCGAGCTGCGCCAGAAAGTCCGCTCGGAGATGGAGCAGCAGAAGAAGGAGCGGGCCGAGCACGAGCAGCGCGAGAAGGTGCTGGAGGCGCTGGTGGCCAAGAACCCCCTCGAGGCGCCGCCCGCCCTGGTGGAGCGGAACGTGGACGCGATGCTGCAGGGCATGCTGGAAGGCTTCATGCGCCGCGGCATCGACCCGCGCCAGCTCGGGCTGAACCTCGATCGGATGCGCGACGAGCTACGCCAGCGTGCGCTGCTCGAGGTCAAAGGTTATCTGCTGCTCGAGGCGATCGCCGAGAAGGAAAAGATCGAGGCGACGGAGGACGATCTGGGCAAGCATTTCGACAAGATGGCGGGCGAGCTCAAGCAGCCGGCGGAGAAGATCCGCGCCGCCTTCGCCCGGCAGGAGTCGCAAGACAGCCTGAAAGCCCGACTGCGGCAGGACAAGGCGCTTGCTTTCCTGCTCTCCAAGGCCAACTTCTCGCAACCGTAACGAGGCTCCCCGCCATGGCCATGATCCCCTATCCCACCGTCATCGAGCAGACGCACCGCGGCGAGCGGGCGTACGATCTATACAGCCGCCTGCTCAAGGACCGCATCGTCTTCCTCGGCACTCCCGTGGACGACGACGTGGCGAACATCATCGTCGCGCAGATGCTCTTTCTCGAGTCGGAAGACCCCGACAAGGACATCAACCTCTACATCAATAGCCCGGGCGGGTCGGTGACTGCGGGCCTGGCCATCTACGACACCATGCAGTACGTGAAGTGTCAGGTCTCGACCATCTGCATGGGGCAGGCGGCGTCGATGGGCGCGTTGCTGCTGACCGCCGGCGCCAAGGGCAAGCGCTACTCGCTCCCCCACTCGCGGATCATGATCCACCAGCCGTCCGGGGGCTTCGGCGGGCAGGCAAGCGACATCGAGCTCCACGCCAAGGAGATCCTGCGGCTCAAGGCAAAGCTCAATGAAATCATGCAAAAGCACACCGGGCAGCCGCTCGACCGCATCGAGAAGGACACCGACCGCGACTACTTCATGGGCGCAGGTGAAGCAAAGGAGTACGGCCTGATCGACGAGGTCGTCATCAAGAAACCGGCCGCAGCGCCAAAGTAGGGTTAGATTCGGGTATCCATGGTCGACAAGCGCGAAAACCACACCCTCTGCTGCTCCTTCTGCGGAAAGTCGCAGAAGGAGGTCAAGAAGCTGATCGCAGGGCCTACGGTCTACATCTGCGACGAGTGCATCGGGCTGTGCAACGACATCATCGCGGAGGAGATCGACAAGGAGGAGGCGCGCGACCAGAAGCTGCGCATCCCCCGACCCTCCGAGATCAAGACCATCCTCGACGAGTACGTGGTGGGGCAGGAGCGGGCGAAGAAGATCCTCAGCGTCGCCGTCCACAACCACTACAAGCGCATCGAGAGCAAGGTCTCGATGGACGACGTCGAGCTGCAGAAGAGCAACATCCTGCTGCTCGGCCCCACCGGGAGCGGCAAGACGCTGCTGGCGCAGACGCTGGCGCGCATCCTCAACGTTCCCTTCACCATCTCCGACGCCACCTGCCTGACCGAGGCCGGGTACGTCGGCGAGGACGTGGAGAACATCATCGTCAACCTCCTGCAGGCCGCCGACCACGACATCGAGCGGGCGCAGAAGGGCATCGTCTACATCGACGAGATCGACAAGATCGCGCGCAAGAGCGAGAACCCGTCGATCACGCGCGACGTCTCCGGCGAGGGCGTGCAACAGGCTCTCTTGAAGATCATCGAGGGGACCATCGCCAACGTTCCGCCCAAGGGCGGGCGGAAGCACCCGCAGCAGGAGTTCCTGCAAGTAGACACCTCCAACATCCTCTTCATCTGCGGCGGCGCGTTCGGCGGGCTGGAGAACATCGTCGAGCAGCGCAAGGAGGGGAAGTCGCTGGGGTTCGGGGCGGAGGTCACCTCGAAGAACCAGCGCAACGTGACGCAGCTCCTGCGAGACGTTCAGCCCGAGGACCTGCTCAAGTTCGGCATGATCCCCGAGTTCATCGGCCGGTTGCCGGTGGTGGCCACGCTGGAGGAGCTGGACGAGGTGGCGCTGGTGGACATCCTCACCAAGCCGCGGAATGCCCTCGCCAAGCAGTACCGCAAGCTGTTGGAGATGGACGGCGTGCAGCTCAAGTTCACCGACGGCGCGCTGCGGGCGGTGGCCAGGGAGGCCATCCACCACAAGAGCGGCGCGCGCGGGCTGCGGGCCATCCTCGAGAGCGCGATGCTCAACGTGATGTACGAGGTGCCCTCGCACAAGAACATCCGCGAGATCGTGCTCAGCGAAGAGTGCATCATGAAGAAGGAAGCGCCGCTGATCGTTTACGAGAAGCAGGCAGAGACCGCCTGACGGCCCGCACGGCGGTTCAAGCAGACACGAACTTGATCTCCAACGTGTCGGGGCGGAGCTCGCGGTGCTCCACCCTGTCGGCCAATGTGCGCAGCACCAGCGCCTCTGCGGCTCGCAGCGCCTCGTCGCGGGTCTCTCCGAATGCCACCGCCCCGGGCATCTCCAGGACTTCGGCGAGCCAGCCGCCGTCCTCCTCGCGCTCGACCTCCACCACGTAGCGCATGGGGCACCTCGCCTGCTTGCTGCGGCGAGCCAGCGTACGCAGACGGTGGATGCGCGCGCAAGAGTGGCCGGGCGGGAATGCCGGATGGTCTGCTGGTCGTTGAATGTGAGCAGGATTTCTCCTGCTGACTTCACCGGATCGAAGCGTTACGCTCCGGCATCGGCGGCCAGCCGAGCCCTCCCTGGAGGCAAGAACCCCGATGTTCTTCCGCAACGACGAAAAGAAGGATCCAAAGGGAAACAAGCCGGGGACCCGCACCGTACCGCTGCTTCCGCTGCGCGACATCATCGTCTTCCCGCACATGGTGGTGCCGCTCTTCGTGGGGCGCGAGAAGTCCATCGCCGCGCTGGAAGAAGCGATGGCGCACGACAAGGACATCCTCCTCGCCGCGCAGAAGAAGGCCAAGACCAACGAGCCCGCGCCCGACGACATCTTCGAGCTCGGCACGCTCGGGACGATCCTGCAGCTGCTGCGGCTGCCGGACGGCACGGTGAAGGTGCTGGTC
>DASRTX010000089.1:0-12297 GCA_035655715.1 Myxococcales bacterium
CGAGCTGCGCAAGCGGCTGAAGTGGGCGGTCATCTGGCTCCTGGTGGGGTTCGGCGCCTCCTACTGGTTTTCCCAGCAGATCTTCCACTTCATGATGCTGCCCGTCTTCGCCGCCCTCCCCGAGGGCGAGAAGGCGTTGCACTTCTCCAGCAGCGTGGAGCCGTTCCTCATCTACCTGAAGGTCGGGCTCTACTCGGGCCTCTTCGTCGCCTCGCCGATGATCTTCTGGCAGATCTGGATGTTCGTCGCGCCCGGGCTGTACCGCCGCGAGAAGAAGAAGATCGCTCCGTTCGTCGCGGCCGCCACCCTCTTCTTCGTCGGTGGAGCGGTGTTCGCCTACACGGTCATCCTGCCGCCCGCGTTCGACTTCCTCATCAAGTCGGCCGGCCCCGACATCAAGCCCGTGCTGATGATGGACGAACAGCTCAGCCTGGTGATGATGATGGTGCTGGCCTTCGGCATCATCTTCGAGCTGCCGCTGGTGCTCACGCTCCTCGCGATGATGGGCGTGGTGGACTACAAGTTCCTCAGCAAGTACCGGCGGCACGCCATCGTGGTGAACGTGATCGTCGCGGCGTTCGTGACGCCCACCGGCGATCCCTTCAACCTGGCGCTGATGGCGCTGCCGATGATGGTCTGCTACGAGCTGGGCGTTCTGGGCGCGTGGGTGTTCGGCAAGAAGGGTGAGAAGGCTCGGCTCAGCGTCTGAAGCTGGCGAGCGCCTGCATCGAAAGCCATGCGAGCGGGTTGAAACCTGCGCGGCCGATGGTTTGCTTCCTTGCATGCGGACCTTCAGCCTCCTGCTCGTCCTCTGTGCGTGCAGCCGGGCGAGCCCCTTTGTTCCCGTCATTCCGCCGGCGGATCCGCCCGTCATCGACGCGGGCGTGGACGCCGGCGTGATCGGCGTGGACGGCGGTGTGGTCGACGCCACCCCGCCATCGCTCGCCGGGTGCCCGATGTTCCCCGCCGACAATCCCTGGAACACCGACATCTCCGCCGAGCCGGTCGATCCGCACTCCGCCGACTACCTGGCCTTCATGGGCGGAGCATCGCTTTTCCTCCAACCCGGTTTCGGCGGGCCCTACGGGCAGCCCTTCATGGTGGTGGCGCCGAACCAGGCGCGGGTGCCGATGTCGTTCCTCTACGCCTCACAGAGCGAGCCCGGGCCGTATCCGTTTCCCGGCGACGTGCCCATCCAGCAGGAGGTGGACCACCACGTCACGGTGCTGGCGCAGGGTGAGTGCAAGCTGTACGAGACGTACAACACCGTCCACGAGGGGTTCGGGTTCCATGCAGATTCCGGCGCGGTCTTCGATCTGATCTCCGGCGCGCCGCGCCCCGACGGGTGGACCTCCGCCACCGCCGCGGGCCTGCCCATCCTGCCGGGCATGGCCCGATACGACGAGGTGGTGGACCACGGCGAGATCCGCCACGCGCTGGCCTTCACCGCGGGCGGCACCGCGCACGCGTACGTGTCCCCCGCCACGCACTCGTCGGGGAGCACCAGCGCGCCGTTCGCGCCGCCCATGGGGCTGCGCGTGCGCCTGCGAGCGGACTTCGATCTCTCCCGTTTCCACGGCGCCTCGCTGGTGGTGCTGCGGGCGCTGCAGAAGTACGGGATGTTCGTCACCGACACCGGCGGCGGCCAGTTCTGGGCCGTGGCGGGCTCCCTGGACGCCCGCTGGCCGGTGCAGGACCTCGACCAGCTCAAGACGGTGCCGGCCAGCGCCTTCGAGGTGGTCAAGCTGGGACCGGTGCACACCGGGCAGTAGTTGTGCTAGATGGGCGCGCCGACGTCCCCATCGTCTAGAGGCCCAGGACACCGCCCTTTCACGGCGGTAACCAGAGTTCGAATCTCTGTGGGGACGCCATCTAACCTCTCGTAATCTCGGCTCCTGTCTCAGCGCGTGGGCTGGGTCTCCACAAGGTCTCCCACGGTTTTCAGTGGATCCCTGCGGTTGGTCGAGGACGGCGATGGCGGACTCCTTCGAGCACCTTGGCCAGGTGCTTCAGCTTCTGGATGTCCTCGTGCCTGATCCGCCGCTGCAGCCGGACCACGCCCGGGAGGTGTCCGCGCTGGATCAGCGCGTAGACGGCCTTGCGGGTGGTCCGCAGGGCCTCGGCGACTTCGGTCACGGCGAGGAGCGGCGGGAGGGGAGGCGTTTCGCTTCCCGCCGGTCGTGTGTACGTCGTCTCTCGATGGGGTCGCGCATTACAGCTCGCATGCCTGACAGCTCAGAGTTCGCGGTCATCACTGCGCGCGTGCCTCGTGAAATGGAGGCGCAGTTGCACCGGTGCCTCAAACGGCTCAACGAGTCGCAACCGGGCATGCACGCCAAGCTGAGCACCATCGTCCGCATGGCCCTGGCCCGCGGACTGGAGTCGCTGGAGCAGGAGTTCTCAGGCAAGGGAAGAAACGAAGCGACCTTGAAAACTCGATTGTAGACATCGACTTTTCAATCCGTGCCCATGTCGAGCGTGATGATCGCCGTCGGGATGCTCGCGAGCTACATGCCCGCCCGGCGGGCGAGCAGTGTCGATCCGATGGTCTCGCTGAGCAGCGAGTAGATCGTCCGCGCGCTCTCCGCGCTGGCACCCGGCCGTTGGTCGGGCGCGACGAAGTGTGCGGGGGTGCGTGTCGCACACAGGAGGGACGCGCGGGGGACACAATACATTCCCAAACTCACACATATCTATGGTTAAATGCTTATGCACTTTGTTGACACGCCCCTCGGTCGAGCACCAATGTCAGGCCCGGGAGATCACCGATGGCGTGGCTCGATTTTCGATTGCCCCTGGTCGCTGTCGCAGTGTGCTGCGCGTGCTCGCCGCCCGCGGATTTCACCGAGGCGGAGCGCGCGCTCCTGGCTGCGTACGCCATCGGCGCGGTTCCGGCGAACCCCGCCAACCGCTTTGCCGACGATGCAGGCGCGGCCGCAATCGGCCAGCAGTTCTTCTTCGACACCCGCTTCTCCGGGCCGCTCGCTGTCGGGAGCGACGGCGCCAACGGCGCCACCGGCCCTCGCGGAGCCTCCGGCACCGTCGCCTGCGCCTCCTGCCACGACCCGGCCAGGGGCGGGGCCGACGTGCGCTCGCGCGGCAACACCAGCCTCGGGTCCGCATGGACGGGACGCAACGCCCCGAGCGTGCTCAATGCCGCCTGGTCGCCCTGGCAGTTCTGGGACGGCCGCCGCGACTCGCTCTGGGCCCAGGCCCTGGGTCCGGTGGAGAGCGCGGGCGAGCACAACTTCAGCCGCCTCGAGGTCGCCCACCTCATTCAACAGATCTACCGGCCGCAGTACGAGGAAGTGTTCGGCGCCATGCCGGACTTCAGCGACACCATCCGCTTCCCCGTCCGCGGCAAGCCCGGAGACGCCGCCTGGGACCAGATGGCGCCCGGCGACCAGGATGCAGTCAACCGGCTCTATGCCAACTTCGGCAAGGCCATCGAGGCGTACGAACGCAAGCTCGTCGACCGCGATTCGCCTTTCGACCGCTACCTGGCCGGCGACACGGCCGCGCTCCCACCCGCCGCGGTGCGCGGCGCCCGGCTCTTCGTCGGCCGCGCCTCCTGCAACGAGTGCCACTTCGGTCCCACCTTCAGCGACGGCCGGTTTCACAACACCGGCGTGCCGCAGGTTGGCCCGACGGTCCCGGCGGACGACGCGGGGCGGATGAACGGCGTTCCGCAAGTGCTGGCCGACCCCTTCAATGCCGCGGGCGCCTACAGCGACGCGAGCGCGGCGCCGGAGCTGCAAGGGGTCCCCTCGGGAGCGGCGCTCGAGGCGACGCGCGGCGCCTTCAAGACGTCGCCGCTGCGTGGCGTGGCGCGCACGGCGCCCTACATGCACACCGGCGCATTCGCCACGCTGCGAGACGTGGTCCTCTTCTATCGCGACGGCGGCGGCGCGGGCGGATTCGAAGGCGCGAAGGACATCTCCATGCAGCCGCTCGCGCTCTCCGATGAGGATGTCGACGATCTGGTCGCCTTCCTCGAGTCGCTGAGCGGCGCGCCGCTGCCCCAGGCGCTCGCCATCGCTCCGAGGCTCCCATGATCCGCCGCCTGCTCCTCCTGGCGGTGTGCTGCGCGCTGGGCGGGCCCGCCCGCGCTGACGACGAGCCGCGCGCCGCGGGCATGGCGCACCTCACCCTGATGGACGGCGTGAAGCTCCGCTTCACCGGCTACCTCGACGCGGGCTTCTTCGCCACCCAGGGCGACGGGACCGCCTACGTGCGGGACGCCGGGAAGATCGTGCACCCCGAATACCTCGGAGTCGTCCCCTGGGTGTTCATGGGCGATCCCTGGGGCAACCCCGTCAACGCGCAGAACGACTCGGCGGACCTGGGCCTCGACCGCACCAACATCGCCCGCTTCGATCCCATCCAGTCGCACGGCAAGCCGTCGTTCCTGGTGAACATGATGAACCTGGGGATGGCGGCCAGCGTGGGGAGCGAGCTGTTCTTCGAGAGCAGCTTCGACTTCCAGCCGCGCCAGGGCAACCTCGGCTCCTCGGGCGATCAGTTCGACGTGGACCTCGCCTACCTGGAATGGGTGCCGTTCAAGGCTCTCGACCTTCACGTCTTCGCCGGGAAGTTCGAGTCGACCTTCGGCATCGAGTACCGCAACCGCAAGGCCCCCGACCGATTCGGCATCACGCCCTCGCTGATCGGGCGCTACACCACGGGCACTCTCACCGGCCTCAAGCTGCGCGGCAGCTTCTTCGACCAGCGGCTGACCATCAACGTGGGGCTCAGCAACGGCGGCACCTTCACCGAGCAGTTCGCGCACTTCTTCAACGAGATCGACGCCAACGGCGGCAAGACCGTCTCCGGCCGCGTCTCCTTCTTGTTGCCGTTGCCCGTCACCGCCGAGCTGGGTGTCTCCGGCGAGGCAGGCGCGCAGGACGGCCAGCCCTCCGACGCCGCCGTCCAGTGGTTGCTCGGCGCCGACCTGCGGGTCGCGGCCGGCGACTTCACCTTCAAGGGCGAGATCCTCCGCGGCCACGCCGACGGCGGCGGTGTTTCCCAGGCTCCGCGCATCCACGTGACCGGCTGGTACGCCGAGGGCGATTGGCAGGTGCTCCCGTGGATGGGGGTGCTGGCGCGCGTCGATCGGCGCAAGGCGGACCTGCTCGCCTTTCCCAACCTGTATCTGACCGATCTGCTCCGCGTCACCGGCGGGCTGCACTTCGACATCAGTTGGAACCTGGCCGCGAGGCTCGAATATCTGCACCTCATCGAGGTCAGCGGGCCCGAGCTCGCGGACGACGTCTTCACCAGCTCACTCACTTTCAGGTTCTAGAAAGGACGCCGCATGTTTCGCGTGCTCCCCGCCTGCCTCGCTCTCGCCCTTCCAGTCGCCGCCCGCGCTGCGCCAGGCAGCGCTTCCGGCACCATCTCCGCCCCCAGCGACGCCGGCGAGGTCATCGTCTACGTCGAGAAAGGCCCTGCGGAGGCGGCGGCCGCAGTTTCATCCGAGCACCGCGAAGTGCTGCAGCGCAACTCGCAGTTCGAGCCGAACGCGGTGTGGGTG
The DNA here is from genome assembly GCA_035655715.1 of Myxococcales bacterium. Taxonomy (GTDB): domain Bacteria; phylum Myxococcota; class Myxococcia; order Myxococcales; family 40CM-4-68-19; genus 40CM-4-68-19. Next base: position 5,534 of record DASRTX010000089.1, read on the forward strand.
CGGGCCGGCGAGAGCGTCGACTTCGTCAACCGGGACAACATCTACCACAACGTCTTTTCCAGCTCCTCCGGCAACTCGTTCGATCTGGGCCTCTATCACGGCGGCAAGGAGAAGACCGTGCTGATGCGCAGCCCCGGAGAGGTCGACGTCTACTGCAACATCCATCCCGGCATGCACGCCAAGGTGCTGGTGATTCCGCCGGGCAGCAGCGTCGCCGAGGTCAAGCCTGACGGGACGTACACGCTTCCCGATCTCGCTCCCGGGCAGTACACGCTGGTGGCCTGGTCTGCGCGCGCCGAGCCGGTGCGGTCGCGGGTGGAGGTCAAGGCGGGAGGCGCGGCCAGGGCCGATTTCACGCTCAAGCCGCGCGCGCCCTCGGGGCCGCACTTGAACAAGTACAGCGAGCAGTACGGTCGATACCGGTAAGACGTCATGCGCGTCCTTCCCAAGCTCGGCCTCGCCATGCTGCCTGTCGCGCTCTCGGTCACGCTCGCACTTTCGAGCCTGGCCAGCGCGAGACAGGTGGAGACGATGACCGAACAGTACCGGTCCAAAGGGGAGGCCATTGCCCTGGCGCTCGCCTTTTCGCTCTCCGCCAACACCAAGGAGACCCTGGCGGGCAACGTGGGGCGGATCAAGGATCTGATCAGCTCCAGCAAGACCATTGCCGGCGTCAGCTACATCTACATCCAGGACTGGGAAGAGAGCATCCTCGCGCACACCTTCGAGCCCACCTTTCCCACCAGCTTCAGCGAGACCAATTCGGTGGAGAAGGGTACGCTGCGAGCGGGCGAACGGGTGAAGGTCGCCCCTTCGCTGCAGATCGACACGCCGCAGGGGCGAATCTGGGCAATGGACATCGCCGCGCCCATCGGCGACGGCGAGCTTGGCGTGGTGCACGTGGGCATGGACCTGCGCTCCATCGAGGGGCAGGTCGCCTCCGTACGGCGCTCGCTGGTCGCGCTCGGCCTGGTGGTCGGAATCGCCGGGGTCCTGCTCGGGCTCCTGATGGCGGTGGTGCTGTTCGTCCGCCCCATCCGTCGTCTGACCGCGTTGACGAACGAGATCGCCACCCGGGGCGACCTGACCATTCCCATCGACGCGCGATCGCAGGACGAGATCGGCGATCTGGCGCGGTCCTTCGCGCGGATGGTGGACGGGCTGCGCGGGATCAACGGCGGGTTGCAGGAATCGGCGCGGGTGCTGACGACTTCAGTGAGCGATCTCACCCACTCGGCGCAGGAGCAGCAGCACACCATCACGCGCCAGGCGGCCGCCTTGCAGCAGACGCAGTCCACGGCACAGGAGATCCGCCAGACCTCGGCGGCGGCGGCGCGCAAGGCGGAGAGCGTGCTCGAAGTGGCGAAGCGCGCGGAGGAGATCACCAGGTCCGGCGAGGCCGCGCTGGAGAGGACCATGGACGCGCTCAACGAGATGCGCGCGCAGGTCTCCAGCATGGCGGAAAAGGTCGCTGCGCTCTCCCAGGCGTCGGGGCAGATCGGCCGGATCACGGACACGGTCAAGGACCTGGCCGACCAATCGAACATGCTGGCCCTCAATGCCGCCATCGAGGCGGTGCGCTCCGGCGAGCACGGCAAGGGGTTCGCGGTGGTGGCGCGCGAGATTCGCACGCTCGCCGACGAATCGATCCGCGCGACCGTGCGGGTGCGCGGGGTCCTGGACGAAGTCACGCAGGCCATCTCCGCGGCCGTCTCCATCGCCCGCGCCGGGGAAGAGCGGATGGAGCGCGGCCTCGCGGAGGCCAAGGCGTCGGGCGAAAATCTGAGAGCGCTCTCGGAGATCGTCCGCGGCAACTCCTCGGCGGCGCGGCAGATCGCCGAGGCGGTCAACCAGCAGGACACCGGCGTCGAGATGATCTTCAAGGCGGTGCGCGAGCTGTCCGCCACCATGGAGGAGACCGTCCGGCGCCTCGGCCAGACCGGGCACGCCGCCAGCGCGGTGCGCACCGTATCGAACAAGGTGACGGCACTGGCCGAAAGCTACCGGGTGTAGCCCCGGGGGCCGGGGACACAATACGCAACTCGGCGTGGCAATCGCGACCGAGCATCGTTGGCATGCCATTGCGTATCCTGTCCCTAGTGCGCGGCTGCCCACAGATGAACGCCGGACCACTACAGGCGCCTTGGACAGCCGACAAGAAGCCTTGCATGGCCGACGCTGCGCTGAGGTTGACGGTTTCGTTCTGGATCAACTCCTGCCAATTGGGCAATTGGTCGGAAACAAGCGTTTCTGGAGGCAATCTGCTACCGTTTCGGGCGTCGAACCGCGTTCCTTTTTCGTGGGGGTCACGATGAATCTATTGGCTGGTCGTCCGGCGCGCCTCGTCGGCGGTGCCCTATCGTTGCTGCTGTCGGCGCCCGCGCTCGCGCAGGGGAAGTCCACTTCCGAGGCTCCCGCGCGCATCCAGTTCGCCGGAAACCTCGCCCTCGGGCATCAGTTCAATGGGCTCGCCGACGTGACTTACGCCGACGGGTCAACGGAAACATTGGGAGACGCGGTGCTCGGGCTCAATGCAGGTGCGACGTTCCCCCTGACACGGGACGGCCAGTACGAGGTCCAGGCGCTGTTCGGCTTCTTGTTCTCGAAGCTGAACGCGTCGAACGGAACCCTGAGCTTCTTGGAGTTCCCGCTCGAGGTCACCGCCCACGTCAATCTCTGGCGCTTCCTCCGGATTGGCGCCGGCCCCACGCTGCACATCTCGCCGATGATCCGCGGCGACGGGATCGCTGGCTCATCCGACGTGAACTTCGGAACGACCGTGGGCGCGGTCGTGCGCGTCGAGGCCCGCCTCAACCGGACGTTCGGCTTTGGGCTGGACTACAATTGGCTGAAGCTCTCCGCGAATGGACAGTCGATGGACGCTAGCCGCATCGGCGGGGTCCTCAGCCTGTACCTGTAGGCGATCTGGCCTCGCGCTCTGCACACCGCAGGCGTCTGCGTACTGCCGCGTCGCGGCTTTGACCACAAGAATGCTTCTTCTGGGCGACGCACGCGGGCGCCGAGCTCGACCTGCTGGTCGTGCGCGGGCCTGAGCGGCGCGGTTTCGAGTTCAAACGCACGGCGGCGCCGACGCTGACGCCCTCCATGCGGATCGCGCTAGAGGACCTGAAGCTCGACTCGCTCGAAGTAGTCCACGCCGGGAAACACGCGTTCCAGTTGGCGCGTGTCAGCGTCATCGAGCGCATCGCTCCCCGCGGGGCGTCACGCGATTCGTCGGAGAGACCTCAGCGCAACGGACTGGTGCGCTTCAGATCGGTCGCCGCCTTCCCGCCGGGCGTGAGAGGACCGTGGCGAACCACGATCACTTCCGGGTTCCCACCGATACCAGCCTCGTCGCTGACCGGCTTCGCGATGTCCTTCACCAGTGCCTGGAAATCCTTGCCTTCGATGCCGGTCTGGAAGTGCGAAAACCAATTCGCCGCATCGGCCGCTGAATCCGCCAGGCAGTGGTGGTACAGGGTGTCGCCGTAACGCCGGACGCCAAATTCGCGCATGTTTCTCCTTGCCCCCTCGGGGCGAACATAAGCATCGAGCAAGCTTGCGGCTGGCCTCGCCGCGGAAGAGAGCGCCGATTCGCCCGGCTAACACGTCGATGTAAGATCCCGGAGATGGAAGCGCTGCTGAAGAAGGCCGTCTACGGATGGCACGGGCCGATCCTCGTCGATCAAGGTTTTCTCTCGCACCTGGGCTGGGGGTTTGCGGTGCCGCTCCTGGGATATTTCCTGGGCGGCTCGCGCTGGCTGCGGATCCTGTGCGCGGCCTGGGTGCTGCAGGCCCTGTACCGGGAACTGATCGAGGAGGCGCTGGAAGCGAGCACCGTGTCGGACCTGGTGTCGCGCATCGTGCCGGCGGCGATTCTTCTCGCGGTGGACTTGTTGCGGTCGCGTTCCCGGCAGGCGGCAGCCCCGGCTTGATGCTTCACGGGATGCGGCAGCGTCCGCCATCGTGACGCTGCCGCAGGGACGATCTCGATCAATTCCCGTCAGGCAGGTCTGCCGTGAACACGTCCGGCTGTGCGTGCGTGCCCGGCGCTGCCGATCCCGGCGGAGCAATCCAGCGGTTGCGGTTGTCACCCCAGGCGGCGCTCACCGATTCACCCTCGTCCCGCGAGCGCGCCAGCGCCTGGTACTCGCCGATGTCGTAGCAGGAGACCACGGTGCGGTCGAAGTTGGTGGTCGCCGCAGGCGTGCGCACCACGTTGCTGGGCGTGAGGGCGAAGGCGGTCGAGCTGAGCGGCCGGATGCCCTGTGCGCGGACGCGGCCGTCGCCGTTGATCTTGAAGCTCGCCACGTCGGTGCGCAACAATTGGTTCGACTGCTGGACGAAGAAGCTGACGTCGAGATCGCGCGCGTTCTGCGAGAGCGACACCGCGGGATGGACGTGCTGCGGGTCCGCGTGGGTCGATGCCGCCACCTTGGTCAGCGAGAAGGTCGAGCCGCCGTCGGTGGAAACGACCAGGTTGATCTCGGAACCAGCGGCCGGATCCCCGAAGATGCCGCTCGTCGAGCTGTTCAGCGCGAAGAGGAAGGTTCCCTTGGCCGCGGCCGCGTGGGGCTGCGTGATCAGGCGCGTCGCCTGTGCGAAGCGGGGTGCCCCGCCTCGTCCGCCGCCCTGGTCGGGGCCGGCCACCAGCGCATTGCGAAATCCCCCGCCGGTGCAGTCGTTGATGAGACCGGGGGTCACGTTGGGGAACGCGAACGCGTCGATGGCGCCGGGGACCTCGAAGACGAGGAAGCTGAAGGTCACGCCGCCGTCGTTGGAGACGAGAACGCGGACGTTGTCGGCGTTGCCGTTGCTGAAGTGGAGGAACGGGACGAAGAGGCGGCCGGTCGAATCGTCGACCACCGGGTTGGAGAACTGGATGAACGCCGAATTCACCCCGTCGTCGACCGGCGCGAACAGCCGGCGGCTGGTGAAGCTCTGGCCGCCGTCCGTGCTGCGGGCGAGCCACAGCTCGCTGCTCGCATCCTGGAAGCTGGTCCAGGTCACGTAGATGTTGTCGCGGAACTTCGCGATCGGGTCAGGGCCGATGGCCAGCCATTCCTTGTCGGATCCGTCGTCCACGGCGACCACGGTGGCGCTGCCGAAGGACGATCCGTTGTCGGTGCTCTTGTTGATGTTGATGGTGCCGTGCGCACCGTCCGCGTCCACGCCCAGGCTGGCGTAGAAGACGTTGCCGCGGCGATCGGTCGCGAGCGCCGGATCGCCGAAGGTGAACGGCGCCACCGCATCGTTGACCGCGGGCAAGAAACCGCTGGCGAACGTCCGCCCCCCGTCGTGCGAGACGGAGAAGGCGCTGAACTTGAGCCGGGTGAAGGCCAGGCCCAGGCCGGGGATGAACTCCACCACCGCTCCCGCCGAGGAGTTGTAACCCACCACCACGTGCTTGCCGTTGCGGACCGCGGAGGTCTCGCTCTGGGTGGCGAACTCGAAAGGCCGGGTGACGACGATGCTCGGATCGAAGGTGGTGACATGATCCAGCGCTGAATCGTTGGCCTGCACGTTGCGGCCAGCCGCGGCATTGGAGCTCTCGCCACGTCGCTGGCTGCCGGAGATGGAGGTGCCCGCGAGCTTGCCGGAGCGGACGGCGCGAAGGAGGCGGTCGCGCAGCCGCCCGGTGGGAGCGTTCGAGAGCGACAACCCGATTCCGCCCTTGACGGTGACGTCGCCCTCGGCGTCTCCGTCGAAGACCGCTTCGTCGTCATCGACGGGAATGACCACGCGGCCTCCCGCCGTCGTGGTGCCTGCCTCGGCCGCGGCGACCTGAGCGGGTTTCACCGACAGCGCCAGCATGCCAAGTAACGACAATACGAGCGTCCTCGCAAAGCGATGGATTGACATTTCCGAGCCCCCGGAAGCCGGCCGGACGGCCGAGCGGCGAGATGCTAGGCACCTCGGTCGGTCATTGTCCAGACGCGCAGCGTCCCACTCAAGGGTCCCTCGCGCTTTCGTCGGAAACGTCTATTGGCAGGACTTCAGATCGCGTCCCGGGTTGGAGCGGACATGATCAATGAAGGATTGCCTTGGTTACGCCTTCTCGTCGCGCGGCCCCGGATCGCTCTCGGCGACCGGGCTGTCCCGCCAGATGCCGTCCTTGTACTTGAGTCCCTCCTTCTCGTTCTTGTGCTCGCCCACCGGGCCAAGCTTGCCCGCCTTGTCGAGCTCCGGGGGACAGGGCTCTTTCGCGGGATCGTCGATGCCAATGCGGGGATCGGGGCGCTTGAGCGAAGCCATTTCGATACCTCCGCTTGCTAAATTCGATTCCGTACGCCGACGCCGCAACTGTACGGCCTCGAACCGAGCCGCCGCCGCCTTGTAAAGAGGTCGAGCGGCTAGCCGCGCCGCACACGAGTTAGGGTGCCGGAGATGGCCGACCGCAACCGCTCCTGGCTTGAGGAATTGGAGCGCGCGTTGCTCTCGGCCGGCAGCACCCTGCCCACCACAGCCCTCGGACGCCTCCGCCGGACGGTGGGAGCGGCTTTTCGCGGCGGGCGGCTGGCGTGGAATGGCAGGGGCGGCGAGGATCTGGACCTGGAAGCGTTGGGCGCGCTGGTGGGATCTGTAGGCCAGCTCAAGGGCATCGCGATGAAGGCGGGGCAGATGCTCAGCTACCTGGACCTGCCGCTGCCCCAGGAAGTCAAGGACGCCTTCTCCGCGCTGCAGACCCACTCAGCGTCGCTCTCGTTCGAAGAGATCGCCGCGCTCGTCCGCGCCGAGCTGGATGACAGGGCCGAGCCGCTGCT
>DASRTX010000090.1:0-2595 GCA_035655715.1 Myxococcales bacterium
CACCGGTCAGCCGGCCGCCCGCGAGACCCGGCGCGTCGGCCAGAACGACCAGCGCCACGCCGATGGTGGCCATGAGCACGCCGCCCAGGACCCGCGGCCTCGCCGGATCCACGCCGAGCGCCGCGGCGGCGACGGCGGTGACCGGCGGCATCGCAGCCAGGATCAGGGCGCTGTTGGACGCGCTGGTCCGGGCCAGTCCGGAGATGAAGGCGATCTGGTAGAGGGTGTTGCCCACCACTCCCAGCACGACAAGCCGGGCGAGCGCGCCGGCCGGGAGCCTGCCCTCGCCCTCGACCCGGCGGACCAGCAGCACCAGCAGCACGCTCGCGATGGCGAACCGAACCGCGGTGAAGGCGAGTGGCGGAAAGGTGTCGAACGCGCCCTTGGTGACGCTGAAGTTGAGCCCCCAGATCAGCACCACAGCGAGCATGCCGAGATCGGCCAGCACGGGCGTGCGGACCGGAGCGGTGGCGGGGCCTGCGGCTGGGGCGGTCACGGCCCGAATTGAAGTATCTTTCGGCCCATGGCTCAATCCCGTATCCGCAACTTCTGCATCGTCGCCCACATCGATCATGGCAAGTCCACCCTGGCCGACCGCCTCATCGAGGCGACCGGCGCGGTGGAGAAGCGCCAGATGCGGGAGCAGCTGCTGGACACTATGGACCTCGAGCGGGAGCGGGGGATCACCATCAAGCTCAACGCGGTCCGGATGCGTTACGAGGCCCGGGACGGCCAGGGCTACGAGCTCAACCTGATCGACACGCCGGGACACGTTGATTTCACCTACGAAGTGTCCCGCTCGCTGGCCGCGTGCGAGGGCGCCATCCTGGTGGTGGACGCGTCGCAGGGCGTGCAGGCCCAGACCCTGAGCAATCTCTTCCTCGCGATGGACGCGGGACTGGAGATCATTCCGGTCCTCAACAAGATCGACCTGCCCGGCGCGGAGCCGGAGCGGCGCGCCCAGGAGATCATGGACCTCATCGGCGCCCGGCGGAACGAGATCCTCGCGGTCTCGGCCAAGGAGGGGACCGGCGTCCCCGAGCTGCTCGAGGCGATCGTGGCACGGGTGCCCCCGCCCCGCGGCAACGACGACGCGCCGCTCCGCGCGCTCATCTTCGACTCCTACTACGACCGCTACCGCGGCGCGATCCCGTCGGTGCGCGTGGTGGACGGCGTGGTGCGCGAGGGGATGGAGATCGCGTTCGGCTCCCACCCGGACGACGTCTACCACCTGGACGAGGTCGGCTATCTCCGCCTCGGCCAGCACCCCGCGCCGGCGCTCGAGGCGGGGGAGGTGGGCTACATCGTGGCCAGTCTGCGCGGCGTGCGGGACGCCCGGGTGGGCGACACCATCCTCGACGCCCACGAGCGCGCCGCCGAGCTGCTGCCCGGATATCGCGACGTCAAGTCCATGGTCTTCGCCGGCATCTATCCCACCGACTCGGACCAGTACGAAGGCCTGCGGGACGCACTGGAGAAGCTGGTGCTGAACGATGCCAGCCTCCACTACGAGCCGGAGTCGTCCACCGCGCTGGGATTCGGCTTCCGCTGCGGATTCCTGGGCCTGCTGCACATGGAGATCGTGCAGGAGCGGCTGGAGCGCGAGTTCAACCTCAGCCTCATCACCACCGTGCCGACGGTGGAGTATCACGTCTACCGCACCGACGGCGAGATGCTGCTGCTGGAGAATCCGAGCAATCTGCCCGACCCCGCCGGCATCGCCCGGATCGAGGAGCCGTACGTGAAGGCGCGCATCATGGCTCCGTCCGACTACATCGGCGGGATCATGAAGCTGGGCCAGGAGCGGCGGGGCGTCTACAACGGCATGCATTACATCGACACCAGCCGGGTGGAGTTCGACTTCGAGTTCCCTCTGGGCGAGATCGTGCTCGATTTCTACGACAAGCTCAAGTCGCTGAGCCGGGGCTACGCCTCGCTCGACTACGAGATGGCGGGGTACCGCGAGTCGGAGCTGGTCAAGCTCGACATGCTGATCAACGGCGACCCGATCGACGCCTTCAGCGTGATCATCCACCGCGACAAGGCCCAGGAGTACGGCCGCAAGGTGGCGGAGAAGCTGAAGGAGCTGATCCCCCGCCAGCTCTACCAGGTGGCCATTCAGGCCGGGATCGGGAACAAGATCATCGCCCGGGAGACCATCTCCGCCTTCCGCAAGGACGTGCTGGCCAAGTGCTACGGCGGCGACGTGACCCGGAAGCGCAAGCTTCTGGAGAAGCAGAAGGAAGGCAAGAAGCGGATGAAGCAGATCGGCGCCGTCGAGATCCCGCAGGAGGCGTTCCTCGCCGTGCTGCAGGTGGAATGAGGGCGCAGGGGCGCAAGGGCGCAGGGGCGCAGGGGGGCGCGGGCGGGACGCTGGTCATTCAGACGGCGTTCCTGGGGGACGTCGTGCTCACGACGCCGCTGCTCACCGCGCTGGCTCGGCGCGACGGCCCGGTGGACGTGGTCACTACCCCCGCGGCGGCGCCGCTGCTCGACGGCCATCCGGCCGTGCGGCGGGTGATCCATTACGACAAGCGCGGTGACGACGCGGGGCTCGCCGGTCTCTGGCGGCTCGGCGCCGCGCTTCGGCGGGAC
>DASRTX010000091.1:0-2297 GCA_035655715.1 Myxococcales bacterium
GTTCAAACTGGATGAGCGAGTCCGAGACCGGATCATCGCTGAGACACGCGGTAATCCGCTGGCGCTGCTCGAGCTCCCGCGGGGCTTGACGGCAAGGCAGCTGGCGGGCGGCTTCGGCCTGTTGGGCGCGCAGGCGCTGACGGGACGGATCGAGGAAAGCTTCGTCAGGCGACTCGAGGCGCTGTCCGACGACGCGCGGCGTCTGTTGCTGGTCGCGGCGGCCGAGCCGGTTGGCGATCCGCTGCTGCTGTGGCGGGCGGCCGAGCGGCTCGGGATCCGGCCGGCGGCCGCGGAAGAGGCCGAGGCCGACGAGTTGCTGGTGATCCGCGAGTGGGTGCGGTTCCGCCATCCGTTGGTGCGCTCGGCTGTCTACGGGACAGCGACCGGTGAGCAACGCCGGGAGGTCCATCTGGCGCTGGCAGAGGCGACCGACGGCAGCGTCGACCCCGACCGTCGTGCGTGGCATCTCGCCACCGCCGCAGCGGGGCCCGACGAGCTGGTCGCCGCGGCGCTCGAGCAGTCCGCCGGCCGCGCGCAAGCGCGCGGCGGCCTGGCCGCGGCAGCCGCGTTCCTGCATCGCTCCGTCGTTCTCTCCGCCGATCCCAAGCAGCGGGTGCGGCGTGCACTTGCCGCCGCCCAAGCGAGCTTGGATGCCGGAATGTTCGAGGGCGCGCTCGAGCTTCTGGCGGTGGCCGAGGCCTCGACGCCAGACGAACTGCAGGCGGCGCATGCGGAGGTGCTCCGGGGTCAGATCGCGTTCGCGTCGAGCATGGGAAGCGCAGCGCCGCCACTGCTCTTGAAAGCAGCCCAACGCCTTGAGCGGCTCGACCCCGAGCTTGCGCGCGAGACCTACCTCGACGCGTGGGGAGCGGCGATGTTCGCCGGTCGCTTCGCGTCTGCCGGCAGCCTGGTCGAGGTGTCCCGTGCCGCCGCATCGGCTCCGCGGCCGACCGGCCCGCTCCGTCCATCCGATCTGGTGCTCGATGGCCTCACCACCCTCTTCACGGAAGGACATGCGGCGGCCGCGCCACTGCTGAGGCGGGCAACGGCCATCCTTGCGGGCGAGGCGTCACGGGGCGAGGAAAACTTCCGCTGGGGCTGGCTGACGACAAACCTGGCCAATCTCCTTTGGGATGAGGAGAGCTGGCATGCGATCAGCGCGCGCCATCTCAAGGAGGCGCGCGACGCGGGCGCGCTGGCCCGGCTGCCGATCGACCTGGCCGACTGGGGAATCTTGTGCGCGTGGTGCGGCGACTTTGCCGCGGCTGGCATCGCGATCGCCGAGGCCGATGCGATCACAAAGGCGACCGGGACCCACATCGCACCCTATGCCCAGCTGGTGCTCTCCGCCCTCCGCGGGCAAAGCGACGCCGCGCCACTGATCGAGTCCACGATCCGCGACGCCGAAACAAGCGGTCAGGGCCTCGGCGTCCAGTGGGCCGAGTGGACCAGCGCAATCCTCTTCAACGGGCTGGGCCGCTACGACCGGGCGCTCGCCTCGGCCCAACGCGCGGCCGCGGAGACGCCGCAGCTCCAATTCTCCTCCTGGGCATCGACTGAGCTGATCGAAGCTGCGGTCCGCGCCGGGAAGCCCGACGTCGCGGCCGGTGCACTCGAGCAGGTGATGGCGGCCACCGCGCCCTCCCGCACCGACTGGGGCCGGGGAATGCAAGCGCGCTGCCGGGCACTCTTGAGCAAGGGTGATAGTGCCGAGCGCCTGTATCGCGAGGCGGTCGAGAGACTCGGAAGGGCCCGGCGGCGTCCCGAGTTCGCCCGGGCTCATCTGCTCTACGGGGAGTGGTTGCGCCGCGAGAATCGCCGGGTCGACGCGCGTGTCCACCTCCGTGCCGCCCATGACCAGTTCGCGTCGATCGGGATGGAGGGATTCGCCGATCGCGCGCGCGCTGAGCTTCAGGTGACTGGCGAGAAGGTGCGCAAGCGTGCGCTGGAGACGCGCGACGACCTGACCGCGCAGGAGCGACAGATCGCGGCGCTAGCCCGTCAAGGCCTGTCGAATCCGGAGATCGGCGCCCGCCTCTTCCTCAGCCCGCGCACTGTCGAGTGGCATCTGCACAACGTGTTCGGCAAGCTGGGGATCCGTTCGCGCCGGGAGCTGGCGGACGTCCTGGGCAGCTCTGCATCGAAGCTGGGCGAGGCGTGACGTCAGGCGTCGGAGCAAGTGCGTGGCCGTTTCGACGGCGAGGTTCCGATCGCGAGGATCGTGGCCACGCCGATCGCGCCGAGCCGCGCACCGGAGAAGCGCGAGCAGCAGGTCGCGCAGGAGTACGCCAGGTCCG